>NZ_PIGG01000034.1 GCF_002924445.1 Minwuia thermotolerans | reverse complement strand
GAGGACGATCCGGGCTCGCCAGACATGGTTCTGAGGGGCGTTCCGATCCCGGACGAGCGCCTCAAGACGAGAGCGGTCATCCGGAGAAACTTCGAAGCTGATACCCGTGCGCATGCCGCAGACTCGCACGCAAAGCCGACAAGGGGAATCCCCATCGGGACTCCACTGTCGGGTTCAATCCACTAGATACTGGTTGGCCAGAGCTCCAATGACGCCCGCCACTACCATACTGACAAGTGCCGTCACAACAAACGATGCCTTTTTTAATAAATATCTAGGCCATTTATCGGCTAATCTATCATAGAATTCTTCTGAAATATCTTGTGCATCCAAAAACGTAGTTGGAAATTTCGAAAGAGCTAGCTCTTGAACTTCAAACAAATACTCCTTCTTACTCCGATCATATGGTTTTGCACGAAATTCGTCAGAAATTACCCCGTGTTTAATAAATATAATTCTCATAAACTCATCTCCAACACGAATTGGAACTTCTTTAGATGAAAAATTAATTATCGCAGTACCGATGGGTCCCGAAAAATTCGGATCAATTATGCCTGTATTAAGTGCCAACAAACCATTCTTCGTCAGCGTCGTACGTAATGTTGCCAAACATGATACGTCCTCATTGCCTTTTCTGAACTCTTCCGAAGAAACAACCCAAATCATCTCCTTCGGTTTAATAGACCATGTCTTCCTAGTTGATCCAATCTCGAACAGCGACTCCTCTCGATCACCGACCGGGACAATTTGACCAATGGTCAGATAGTAGCTAGCATTCCGAAAATGCTTAGCTTGCGCACCGTTCAATAGGCTTCGGTCAAAAACCTGCTCACCAAGAAGTATCATTGGCTTTCTCGATACCATGAATATTGATCAAAACCATCTGTCAGAACCGACAAAATGGGACATTCGGTTTATGAAGTTGGCAGATTTTATCGCTGAATGGAGTGAAGATTCAAGCCGGAAAGTCGGCGCAATTATCGTAGGTCCAGCGAATGAAATTAGGAGCACAGGATTTAATGGCTTGGCTCGGGGGATAAACGCGACACCCCATCAAAGACATTCACGTGAAGATAATGAAAAATACTATTGGTATGAACATGCGGAGAGAAATTCTATATACAATATGGCGAGAGCTGGTATTAGCTCTGAAAATTGCCGAATCTATACATCACTGTTTCCATGCTCAGATTGCACTAGGGCAATTATTCAATCCGGTCTGGCTGAAATAATTACCCGCCTGCCACCCAATAGGGATGATTTCTTTTCACGAAGCCTGCAAATCTCTCTTGAAATGTTAAATGAAAGCCATGTCAGCGTCCGGTTCTTGAAGATCTGAATTCGTGAATCTGGGCATTTAGGGCGGGCCGGCCTGAAATCTGCTTCTGACAGACACGGAGCGGCGCTAGTCACTCGCCTGGGTCTCGGCCAGTTCGACGGGGACGCCGGGTTCGTACTTGGACTGCCGGATGCCGAGCGAAGTCTTCACGTGAGCGACGTTCGGGGCGGCGGTGAGTTCCGTCGTCAGGAAGTGCTGATAGGCTTCCCAGTCCTTCGCCACGACCTTCAGGATGAAGTCGATCTCGCCGGCCAGCATGGTGCACTCGCGCACCAGCGGCCAGTTGCGCACCCGGGTTTCGAACGCCTTGAGATCGTTCTCTGCCTGATTCTCCAGCCCCACCATGGCGAAGACCGTGACACCGAAGCCCAGCAGTTCGGGTGCGAGGTGGGCGTGATAGCCCTGGATGTAGCCGGCGTCTTCCAGAGCGCGCACCCGGCGCAGGCAGGGCGGCGCGGAGATACCGACCCGTCGGGCCAGTTCCACATTGGTGATCCGGCCGTCAGCCTGCAGATCGGCGAGGATCCGCCGGTCGATGCCGTCGAGCTTTACGCGCTGCATGAAAAGTACCCATCGGCCATTCTGCGCGCAACATTATTGCGTGGCGCGCGATTCCGCAACCGCGAAATCAGCATTCAGCGGGGATGGCGCAGCCAGCGCCAGGCGAAGGCCGCCCCCTCGCCCGCTGCGCGGCCCATCGCCGCGAGCCGCCCGGGCAGCGCCCTGATCTCCGCCCAGCGCCAGCGCATGAACGGACGCCACAGAACCGCGGCAATGGCGACGTTGATCAGCCCGGCATAGACCACGTCGAACAGGTAGTGGGAGCCGTTCAGCATCCGCAGCAGCCCCACCATCGCGCCGATCCAGAGCGTCACTTTCATCATCTGCCAGCGCCGGCGGCCGGAGGCGAACGCGAGCGGCAGGGCGATCAGGACGAAGCCCGCCGCGGCGTCGCCGGAGACGAAGGAGCAGTTCCGCTCGCATCCCTTCGCCGGCAGCACGGGCGGCTGATAGCGCGCCTCGCCGCCATACTCGACCGTCTGCATCGGCCGGGGCCGGTCGAAGCGGTCCTTGAGGATGTTGTTGGTGACCAGACCGAGTCCGAGACCCACGACCGCGCCGACATAGAGCAGCCGCCGGACCGTCAGCCAGCGGTGTCCCGGCATGCGGAAGCTGCGGACCGCCAGGGCGACCACAAGGGCGGCCAGCAGCCAGTAGAAGGCCGGACGGATATAGCCGTGAAAGGCCGTGCCGACCCAGGAATCGGTCAGCCAGAACTCGCCGCCGCCGAGATGGAAAAGTCCCGCCAACCAGTGATCGAGGGGCACATAGATCGCCACCGGCGCAAGCAACAGCCCCGCCACGAGGCAGATGTCGCGGATGCGGCCGAGGCCGGCGGCGCGCATCTTCATGCCGATGCCGCCAAGGGCGCGACGCCCCGGCGCGCCATGAAACCCTTCAGCCACCATGCGGTGAACCCGCCCAGCGCCGCGCCGGCGACGATGTCGGCGAAGAAGTGCGCCCCGATGGCGAGCCGGCCGAAGGAGCCCGCCACCGCCGCGCCGATGAAGAACCAGCGGAAGCGCGGAAACAGGACCGAAAGCGCCACTGCCGCCGAGAACAGCGTCGTGGCGTGGCCCGAGGGGAAGGACTGCAGCCGCCAGTCGAAGGCGAACAGGGTCCACTCCGCCGTCTCGCCGGGGCTCAGCGCCATGGGACGCGCGCGGCCGAAGACGGTCTTGAAGATGTTGGCGATGATGCCGGAGACCGAGACCGAGGCCAGAAGATAGGCGAGGCTGACCGTCCACCAGCGCAGACGGCGGCGGACTTCCGGATCGCCGGCCAGCCGGAACAGCAACAGACAGGCCAGCAGCCAGCAGGCGCTCGGCACGATGAACCACTTGCTGTCGCCCAGGTCCTCGACGGTCCGCAACGCCGTGGCCAGCATCCCCTGCGACTGATGCAGCTTCGTCGTCAGCCACAGGTCGAAGCCGGCCGAGCCGACGACCGCCGCCGCCAGGATGGCTTCGTAGAGCGCGATCTGCCAGGGCAGCAGGTAGCGGCCGCGGACCTCGGCCAGGCGGCGCTCCCCGGCCGCCAGAAGCGGGTTGGCCTCGCTCATTGCGGCCCTTCGCTGACATAGATCGTGATCGCCACCGGCCGTCCCCTGGCGTAGTTGAAGCCTGCAACCGTCTCCATCGCGACCACCTTGTGGCCCGTGGTCCCCAGCCGGTCAAGAAAGGCGTCCCGCTGGCGCGCTTCGACCGCGGCGACGCCGCACCGGGGATGGGCCGCCAGGTGGTCGGCCGCTTCCGCCCCGCCGCCCAGGACGGTGCGGGTTTCGGTCAGGAAGACCAGGCTCGGCTCGGTGAAGCCCGCACTGGCCAGCCAGGGGCGTTCGCAGCCGGCCCGCGCCGGCAGGGCCTCGACCAGGCGCGGGGCGATGAAGGCCGGCTCCAGAGACGGAAGGAAGCGCCCGAAGACCGCGCCCGAGAATACCATCGCCAGGAGGCCCAAACCGACCAGATGCCGCGCGGTCGCCCCGCCGACCGCCAGCCGGTAGCCGGCGTGCAGCGCCGCCAACAGCAGGATGCCCGCCAGCCAGGCCGCACCAAAGGGGAGGCCGATCTCGATTCCCATGACCGGCATTGCGAACGCCAGCGCCAGGGTGATCAGGCCCCAGAGGACGAAGGCGGTCCAGCGCCACCAGCGCGGCCCGGCCGGCTCCGCGTCGGCCAGCGCGGCGGCGGCGAGGATCGCCAGCGCCGGATAGGCCGGCAGCACGTAGTGGGCCAGCTTGGTCGGCGTCAGCGCGAAGACGACCCAGGTCAGCAGCGCCCAGCCGAGCAGCAGCAGCACCTCGCCGCGGCGGCGGCTGCGCCAGATCCAGGGCAGCGCCAGCAGGCCCAGCAGCGAGAACGGCCAGAAGGTCAGCGGCGCCAGCGCCAGATAGAGGCCCGGCGGGGCGCCGTGGCTCTCCTGCCCGCCGGCGACCTTGGCGAGCATGTCCTTGCCGATGGATTCGGCGAAGAAGCCGCCGTCGGTCGCCATGCCGATGGCGACGAACCATGGCGCGGCAACGATGGCGAACAGGAGCACACCTGTCAGCGGCCGCAGGCCCGCGATCCAGCCGAGGCCGCGCCGGCGCCAGCTTTCCGCCAGGCCGAGGCCCGCGACGGGCAGGAACAGGATCGGCCCCTTGATCAGGAAGCCGGCTCCGAGCGCCGCCCAGAAGCCATATGCGGAAAGCACCGCGCGGGCGCGTCCCTGTATGACGCGGACCATCAGCGCCAGTGCCGCGAGGGTGAACGCCAGCAGGGCCGCATCGGTTTTCGCCGTCCGCGCCTCCACGTTCAGCAGCACCGCCGCCGCCATGATCGCGGCCGCCGCGAAGCCCACGCCGGGGCCGAACAGCATGCCGCCGATGGCCGCGGTCAGCAGCACCGCGGCGACCGCCGAGACCAGCGACGGCAACCGGTAGGCCCAGATCGCCTGCCGCTCGCCCGTCAGGCTGACCGCCGCGGCCTGCAGCCAGTAGATGCCGGCCGGCTTCTTGTGGCGCGCCTGGTCCTGGAAGCGGATGTCGACCAGATCGCCGGTCTCCAGCATCTGCTTGGTCGCCTGGGCGAAGCGGCTCTCGTCGCGGTCGACGGGCGGGATCGAGAACAGGCCCGGCAGGAAGAAGGCCAGCGCCACGAGGGTCAGCAGGCCATAGCGCCAGCGCCTCGGCCAGGCGTCGATCCGGTTGATGATGGCAGCGGGGGTCATGCCGGCCATGGCCTGCCGCTCCCGCCTTGTACGAGGGTCCGGAGCGGCATCGCCGGGATCCGACAGGTCAGCCGGATGCACACGCGCGGGCGGGGATGACGGAAAGGGGACGCCCGGAGCATTCAGTCCGCGCCGGGAAAGCGGCGCTTCTCCCGCCAGATGAAGTAGATGTTGCGCGAATAGATGATGATGCCGGTCGACTGGCCCAGCATGATCACCGGATCCTCCCTGAGCACGGCGTAGATGAACATCAGGATCCCGCCTGCGATGGAGAAGTACCAGAACATCTCCGGGACGATGGAGCGGCGCGCACGTTCCGAGACGACCCACTGCACCGCGAAGCGCATGAAGAACATCGACTGCGCGATGACGCCGAAGACGACCAGCCAGGCCTCGATGCCCGTCATCCGGTCCCACCAGGCGAGTATCGCCTCCATCATCGCTCGATCTCCGTCGCCACGGGCGTGCGCGTCCGCGACCTGAGCCACGTGAAGGCCAGCAGGTCGAAGGCGCCGTCCAGCCCGCGCTTCCAGTTGGTGTACTTGGACGCGCCGGCGTCGCGCGCGCGGTCGCCCACCTCGACCGTCGCGGTCTGGCGGCCGTAGAGGCCGAACAGCGCCGGCATGAAACGGTGCATGGTCGCGAAGAAGGGCAGCGCGAGGTAGTTCTCCCGCCAGAAGGCCTTCAGGCCGCAGCCCGAATCCGGGCAATCGTCCTTCAGCGCCCACTGCCGCACCCGGTTGGCGAAACGGCTGGCCAGGCGGCGGCTGCCGGATGCCTTGCGCCCGGTGCGCCAGCCGTTGACCAGCGCCGGCTCCCCCGCCGGGCCGTCGGCGAGCGCCGCCAGCAGCTTCGGAATGTCCGCAGGCGGGTTCTGGCCGTCGCCGTCCATGGTCACGATGACTTCCGCCCGCGCCGCGCGCACGCCCGAACGCACGGCCGCGCTCTGGCCCGAACGGCGGTCATGGCGCAGCACCCTGAGCGCCGGCACCTGCGCCATGGCGGCGCGCAGTTCGTCCGCCGTCGCATCGTCGGAGCCGTCATCGATGACGATGATCTCCGCGGGCGGATCGTCGGTCAGTGTCTCGTGAATTTCCACGACCAGCCGGCCGATGTTGCCGGCCTCGTTCATCGCGGGGATCACGACCGAAAAAGCTGGCATGCGTCCCGTTCCGTCAAGAAGCCGCGCCTATGCCAGATTTACGCTGACGCGTCCATTGCGCCATTCGCCGGCGCGGCGGCCGAATTGACCTCCCCGGCAGCCGCGACAAGTGGCACACTGGCGGCGCGCAGGGGCCCGGGCCTAAAAGGGCCGCAATCCGGAAACCAACGTCACTGGGGGACAATCAGAATGGCGCGCAGGAAAATCGCACTGATCGGCGGCGGCAATATCGGCGGCACCCTCGCCCATCTCGCCGCGATGAAGCAGCTCGGCGACGTGGTCGTCTTCGACATCGTCGAAGGCGTGGCCAAGGGCAAGGCGCTGGACCTGGCGGAGAGCGCGCCGGTCGACGGCTTCAACGCCGTGCTCAAGGGCACCAAGTACTACAAGGACATCGAGGGCGCGGACGTCATCATCGTCACCGCGGGCATCCCGCGCAAGCCGGGCATGAGCCGCGACGACCTGCTGGAAACCAACATCAAGGTCATGAAGCAGGTCGGCGACGGCATCAGGCAGTACGCCCCGGACGCCTTCGTCATCTGCATCACCAACCCGCTCGACGCCATGGTCTGGGTGCTGCAGAAGGTCTGCGGCCTGCCCCACGCCAAGGTGGTCGGCATGGCCGGCGTGCTCGACTCGGCGCGTTTCCGCTTCTTCCTGGCCGAGGCGATGAACGTCTCGGTGGAGGACGTCACCGCCTTCGTGCTGGGCGGCCACGGCGACACCATGGTGCCGTCTACCCGCTACACCACCGTCGCCGGCATCCCCATGCCCGACCTGGTGAAGATGGGCTGGATCAGCCAGGACAAGCTGGACCAGATCGTCCAGCGCACCCGCGACGGCGGCGCCGAGATCGTCGGCCTGCTGGGCAACGGTTCGGCCTTCTACGCCCCGGCAACCTCGGCGATCCAGATGGCCGAGGCCTATCTCTTCGACGAAAAGCGCGTGCTGCCCTGCGCGGCGCACCTGACCGGCCAGTTCGGCGTCGACGACCTCTATGTCGGCGTCCCGGTGGTGATCGGCGACCAGGGCGTGGAGCGCATCGTCGAGATCGAGCTGACCGACGAGGAACAGGGCAACTTCAACAAGTCCGTCGAGGCGGTGAAGGGCCTCGTCGACGCGTGCAAGAAGATCGATAGCTCACTCGGTTGAATTCGGCGGCGTCGCTGGTTAGGTTGAGCCCCCGTCCGCGCCGGGGAGGCTGCGGACGGGTCGTCTTGTCTCGGAACCCGGGAACACCATGAACATTCACGAATATCAGGCGAAGGCGCTGCTGCGGAAGTACGGCGTCGCGACGCCGAACGGCAAGCCGGCCTTCACGGTCGACGAGGCGGTCAAGGCCGCCGAGGAACTGGGCGGGCCCGTGTGGGTCGTCAAATCGCAGATCCACGCGGGCGGACGGGGCGCCGGCCACTTCAAGGACAACCCCGACGGCAAGGGCGGCGTCCGCCTCTCCAAATCCGTCGACGAGGTCAGGACCAACGCCGGCGAGATGCTGAACAAGGTGCTGGTCACCAAGCAGACCGGCGAGGCGGGCAAGGAGGTCAAGCGCCTCTACGTCGAGGACGGCTGCGACATCGCCCGCGAGCTCTATCTCTCGGTCCTGCTCGACCGCGGCACCAGCGCCATCACCTTCATGGCCTCGGCCGAGGGCGGCATGGACATCGAGGACGTCGCGGAGAAGACGCCGGAGAAGATCCTGCGCGTGAAGGTCGATCCGGGCACCGGCATCTCCGGTTTCCACGCCCGCAGGATCGCCTTCTTCCTAGGTCTCGAGGGCGACCAGGTGAAATCGGCGACGAAGTTCATCACCGCGCTCTACAACGCCTTCGTCGATCTCGACGCCAGCCTGGTGGAGATCAACCCGCTGGTGGTCACCGGCGGCGGCGAGGTCATCGCGCTCGACGCCAAGATGAACTTCGACGACAACGCGCTCTACCGCCACAAGGACGTGGCCGAGCTCCGCGACGTCGAGGAAGAGGATCCGATGGAGGTCAAGGCCTCCGAATACGATCTCAACTACGTCAAGCTGGACGGCGAGATCGGCTGCATGGTCAACGGCGCGGGACTCGCCATGGCGACCATGGACATCATCAAGCTCTACGGTTCCGAGCCTGCCAACTTCCTGGACGTGGGCGGCGGCGCCACCAAGGAGAAGGTGACCGAGGCGTTCAAGATCATCCTGTCGGATCCCAACGTGAAGGGCATCCTGGTCAACATCTTCGGCGGCATCATGCGCTGCGACGTCATCGCCGAGGGCGTCGTCGCGGCGGCCCGGGAGGTTAAGCTGGACAAGCCGCTGGTGGTCCGCCTCGAGGGCACCAATGTCGAGCAGGGCAAACAGATCATGGCCGATTCGGGTCTGACGATCGTCGCCGCCGACAATCTGGCGGACGCCGCGGAAAAGGTCGTCAAGGCCGTGAAGGAGGCTGCGTAAATGGCGGTTCTGGTCAACAAGGACACCAAGGTCATCTGCCAGGGCTTCACCGGCAACCAGGGGACCTTCCATTCCGAGCAGGCGATCGCCTACGGCACGAAGATGGTCGGCGGCACCAGCCCGGGCAAGGGCGGTTCCGAGCATCTGGGCCTGCCCGTGTTCAACACCGTCGCCGAGGCGAAGGAGAGGACCGGCGCCGACGCCTCCGTGATCTACGTGCCGCCGCCGTTCGCGGCCGACGCGATCCTGGAAGCGATCGACGCCGGGATCGAGCTGATCACCTGCATCACCGAAGGCATTCCCGTGCTCGACATGGTGAAGGTCAAACACGCGCTGCAGCGGTCCGGCAGCCGCCTGATCGGGCCGAACTGCCCCGGCGTGATCACGCCCGACGAGTGCAAGATCGGCATCATGCCCGGCCACATCCACAAGCGCGGCAATGTCGGCATTGTCTCGCGCTCCGGCACGCTGACCTACGAGGCGGTGGCGCAGACCACGGCCGCGGGGCTGGGCCAGTCGACCTGCATCGGTATCGGCGGCGACCCGGTCAACGGCACCAACTTCATCGACTGCCTGGAGCTGTTCCTGGGCGACGACGAGACCGAATCGATCATCATGATCGGCGAGATCGGCGGCACCGCCGAGGAGGAGGCCGCGGAGTTCCTCAAGGCCTCCAAGGTGAAGAAGCCGGTGGTCGGCTTCATCGCCGGCGTGACCGCGCCGCCGGGCCGCCGCATGGGCCATGCGGGCGCCATCATCGCCGGCGGCAAGGGCGGCGCCGAGGACAAGATGGAGGCCATGCGTTCGGCCGGCATCACCGTCGCGGATTCGCCGTCGGCGCTGGGCACCACGCTGGTGGAGAAACTCAAGTCTTAACGGGGCGTCAATCGCAGCTATGCTAACCCGCCCCTTTGGAATGACGACAGAAGGGACGCGGGGGAAAGCCCCGCGCCGGGCACGAAATGGGTTCTGAGAATCTCGCCGCCGCTTTCCTGAACGGCACGAACTCCATTTTCATCGAGGAGCTCTACGAGAAGTATCTCGAAGATCCGACCTCCGTGGACGAGAGTTGGGCCGGCTTCTTCGACACCGTGGGCGACGAACTGGAGACGGTCCGGCGCGCCACCGACGGCGCGAGCTGGGGCGCGAAGAACGGCAGCCTGGAGGTCGATGACCCCTATGAGCTGCTCGGCCCCGCGGTCAAGGCGGCCGCACACGCCGAGACGCCGGTCGATTCCGAGCAGGCCCGGCAGGCGACGCTGGACAGCCTGCGCGCCCTGATGCTGATCCGCGCCTATCGCGTGCGCGGGCACCTGCAGGCCACGCTGGATCCGCTGGGTCTGGACCAGCCGATGGAGCATCCGGAGCTCAATCCGAAGACCTACGGCTTCGAAGACAAGGACATGGACCGCCCGATCTTTCTCGACAAGGTTCTCGGCATGGAAGCCGCGACCATGCGGGAAATCCTGGAGGTCGTGCAGAAGGTCTACTGCGGCACCCTGGCCGTCGAGTACATGCACATCCAGAGTCCGGAACAGAAATCCTGGATCCAGAACCGTATCGAGGGCCCGGACAAGGAAGTCACCTTCACCCTGATGGGCAAGAAGGCGATCCTGAACAAGATCGCCGAGGCCGAGGGCTTCGAGAACTTCATGAACGTGAAGTACACCGGCACCAAGCGCTTTGGCCTGGACGGCGGCGAAGCGCTGATGCCGGCGATGGAGGCGATCATCAAGCGCGGCGGCCAGCTCGGCGTGCAGGAGATCATCCTCGGCATGCCGCACCGCGGCCGCCTGAACGTGCTGACCAACGTGATGGGCAAGCCGTTCCGCGCCGTGTTCTCCGAGTTCCAGGGCAACGCCGCCAATCCCGATGACGTCCAGGGCTCGGGCGACGTCAAGTATCACCTCGGCACCTCGTCCGACCGCGAGTTCGACGGCAACAAGGTGCATCTGTCGCTGACCGCGAACCCGTCGCACCTGGAAGCGGTCGATCCGGTGGTCCTGGGCAAGGCACGGGCGAAGATCCGCCAGCTCGGGCCCAACAGTTCGCACAAGGTGCTGCCGATCCTGATGCATGGCGACGCCGCCTTCGCCGGCCAGGGCATCGTCGCGGAGTGCTTCGGCCTGTCCGGCCTGAAGGGCTACGCCGTCGGCGGCACGATCCATATCATCGTCAACAACCAGATCGGCTTCACAACCTCGCCGAAATACTCCCGCTCCTCGCCCTATCCGTCGGACGTGGGCAAGATGGTCGCCGCGCCGATCCTGCACGTGAACGGCGACGATCCGGAAGCGGTGGTGCACGCCGCCAAGATCGCCACGGAGTTCCGTCAGGAATTCGGCGTCGACGTGGTGCTCGACATGTTCTGCTATCGCCGACACGGCCATAACGAGGGCGACGAGCCCTCCTTCACGCAGCCGCTGATGTACCGCAAGATCGCCTCACACCCGACGACGCGCCAGATATACGCCCGGCGGCTGGTCGAGGACGGCGTGATGACCGAGGAGGAAGCCGACCAGATGGTTTCCGGCTTCCGCGAGTATCTGGAAGGCGAGTTCGAGGCGGCCAATTCCTTCCGGCCCAACAAGGCGGACTGGCTGGAGGGACGCTGGAGCGGCCTCTCCGTCGCGCCGCTCGGCGACCGCCGCGGGGCGACCGCGGTGCCGCTGGAAAAGCTGAAGGAGATCGGCGCAGGGCTGACCCATATTCCGGAGAACTTCAACGCCCACCGCACCATCAAGCGCCTGATGCAGGCCAAGCAGAAGATGTTCGAGACCGGCGAAGGCATCGACTGGGCCACCGCGGAGGCGCTCGCCTTCGGCAGCCTGGCGCTGGAGAACGTGCCCGTGCGGCTGTCGGGCCAGGATTCCGGCCGCGGCACCTTCAGCCAGCGCCATTCGGTTCTGGTCGACCAGGTGACCGAGGACCGTTACCAGCCGCTGAGCCACATCGCCAAGGAACAGGCAACCTTCGAGGTCATCGATTCCATGCTCTCGGAGGCCGCGGTGCTCGGCTTCGAATACGGCTTCTCGCTGGCAGAGCCCAACGCGCTGGTGCTGTGGGAAGCGCAGTTCGGCGACTTCGCCAACGGCGCCCAGGTGATCATCGACCAGTTCCTTTCCAACGGCGAGGCCAAGTGGCTGCGCATGTCGGGCCTGGTCATGCTGCTGCCGCACGGCCACGAAGGCCAGGGGCCCGAGCACAGCTCGGCCCGGCTGGAGCGCTATCTGCAGCTCTGCGCCGAGGACAACATGCAGGTCGCGAACTGCACCACGCCGGCGAACTACTTCCACATCCTGCGCCGCCAGGTTCACCGCGATTTCCGCAAGCCGCTGATTCTGATGACGCCCAAATCGCTGCTGCGCCACAAGCGTTGCGTATCGACCCTGGACGACTTCTCGACCGGTTCGTCGTTCCACCGGGTGCTCTACGAGGAGACCCTGCCGAGCGACAAGAAGAAAGCGAAGACCCTGATCCTGTGTTCGGGCAAGGTCTATTACGACCTGGTCGACAAGCGCGAGGAACTGGGCGCCGACGATGCGCACATCCTGCGCATCGAGCAGCTCTATCCCTATCCGACCAAGCCGCTGGTCGAAGAACTGAAACCCTACACGCATGTGGACCGGGTGATCTGGTGCCAGGAAGAGCCGCGCAACATGGGGGCGTGGCTGTTCGTCCAGAACTGGCTGGAGGAATGCTTCCAGCTGGCCGAAATGAAGAAGGTCAAGCGGCCCTGCTATGTGGGACGTCCGCCTTCGGCCTCGCCGGCCACGGGCCTTGCGAAGGTGCACCTGAAGGAGCAGGACATCCTCTGCACCAAGGCGCTCAAGGGCGAGCCCGCCGGCGCCAACCCGGAATACTGAAGACCAACAAGAGCACCGACGCGAAAGGCGCGACATGGCTGTTGAAATCAAGGTGCCCACGATGGGCGAGTCGATCACCGAGGCCACGGTCGGCCAGTGGTTCAAGAAGGAAGGCGACGCCGTCGCCGTCGACGATCCCCTCTGCGAACTGGAGACCGACAAGGTCACGCTGGAGGTGAATGCGACCTCGGCCGGCGCGCTGGCGGAGATCGTCGCCGAGGAAGGCGCTACCGTCGAGGTGGGCGCCCTGCTCTGCCGCATCGACGAAAGCGCCGAAGGCACGAAGTCAGAGGACAAGCCGAAGGCGAAGGACGAGGCGCCGAAGGAAGAGAAGAAGGCGGCCGACGACAAGCCGAAGCAGGACAAGGCGCCGGAGAAGAAGGACGCGGCGCCGAAAAGGCCGGCGAAGGATCTCGTGGCCATGGACTCCGCGAAGGCCCTGGCCGATGAGAAGGGCGTCAGCCTGGATGGCATCGAGGGTACCGGCAAGGACGGCCGCGTCACCCGCGCCGACGTCGCGCGCGCCATCGCCGAGGGCCGCGCGAAGCAGGCCGAACGGCAGCGGTCATCGTCGGGCGGCAGCCAGGCGGCGCTCGCGCCGGAGAGCATGCCCGGTTCCTCCGGGCCGCGGCCCGAAGAGGACCGCGAGGAGCGCGTGCGCATGTCGCGGCTGCGCCGCACCATCGCCCGGCGTCTGAAGGAGGCGCAGAACACCGCGGCCATGCTGACCACCTTCAACGAGGTGGACATGACCGAGGTTCTGGCGCTGCGCAGCGCCTACAAGGACGATTTCGAGAAGAAGCACGGCGTCCGGCTGGGCTTCATGGCCTTTTTCATCAAGGCCTGCATCGCGGCGCTGAAGGAACTGCCGGCGGTCAACGCCGAGATCGACGGCGACGACATCGTCTACAAGAACTACTATCACATCGGCGTCGCGGTCGGCACGCCGAACGGCCTGGTCGTTCCGGTGGTCCGGGACGCCGATCAGAAGTCCGTCGCCGGCATCGAAAGCACCATCGCGGATCTCGGCACGCGCGCCCGGGACGGCAAGCTGGGGCTGGACGAACTGCAGGGCGGCACCTTCACCATCTCCAATGGCGGGGTCTACGGCTCGCTGATGTCGACGCCGATCCTCAACCCGCCGCAATCCGGCATCCTGGGCATGCACAAGATCCAGCAGCGGCCGATGGAGGTCGGCGGCGAGATCAAGCTCCGGCCGATGATGTACCTGGCTCTCTCCTACGACCACCGCATCATCGACGGCCGCGAAGCGGTGCTGTTCCTGGTCAAGGTCAAGGAGAACCTGGAGGACCCGCGGCGGCTGATCCTGGATCTCTGACGGCGGCTGTCGCCGCGGAACGCCGGGGAGCGAATTGAACCCTCGCCAAGCGAGTGCGGGCAGGAGTGTGATACGATGAGTGACGACAAGCGCTACGATCTGGTGATCATCGGCGGCGGCCCGGGCGGCTACGTCGCCGCGATCCGCGCCGCGCAGAACGGCATGACGGTACTCTGCGTCGACAAGCGCGGGCGGCTGGGCGGCACCTGCCTCAATGTCGGCTGCATCCCCTCGAAGGCGCTGCTGCAGAGTTCCCATCTCTACGAGGAAGCGGCCGGCGAGCACTTCGCCGGGCACGGCATCAAGGCCAGTCCGAAGCTGGACCTGAAGACCATGCTGGGCCGCAAGGACGAGGTCGTCACCAGCCTGACCGACGGCATCGAGGGGTTGTTCAAGAAGTACAAGGTCGAGCTGGCTTATGGCTTCGGCAGGATCGTCGACCGGGAGACCGTCTCGGTGACGCCCAACGACAGGAAGAAGGCCTACGAGGTCAAGACGGACACGATCCTCATCGCCACCGGCTCCGACGTCGCCACGATCCCCAATGTCGAGATCGACGAGGAGCGCATCGTCTCGTCGACCGGCGCGCTGGACCTGAAGAAGGTGCCGAAGTCGATGATCGTCATCGGCGGCGGCTATATCGGACTGGAGCTGGGTTCCGTCTGGCGACGGCTCGGCGCCGAGGTGACCGTCGTGGAGTTCCTCGACCGCATCCTGCCCAACATGGACAGCGAGGTCTCCAAGCGCGCCAAGGTGCTGTTCTCCAAACAGGGCATCGAGTTCAAGGTCTCGACCAAGGTCACCGGCGCGGAAGCGCAGAAAACCCAGGTCAAGCTCACCGTCGAGCCCGCGAAGGGCGGCGACGCCGAGGAACTGAAGGCCGACGTCGTGCTGGTCGCGGTCGGCCGCCGGCCCTATACCGACGACCTCGGCCTCGAGGATCTCGGCATCGAGACCGAGAAGGGCTTCATTCCCGTCGACGAGCACTTCCAGACATCCGTACCCGGCGTCTTTGCGATCGGCGACTGCATTCCCGGGCCGATGCTGGCGCACAAGGCCGAGCATGAGGGCGCCATCGTCGCCGACTTCCTCGCCGGCGAGGCCGGGCACATCGACTACGACCGCGTACCGGGGGTCGTCTACACCTGGCCGGAGATCGCCTCCATCGGCCGCACCGAGGAACAGCTCAAGGAAGCGGACATCGCCTACAATGTCGGCAAGTTCCCCTTCTCCGCCAACTCCCGCGCCCGCTCGATTGGCGAGAAGTACGGCATGGTGAAGATCCTGGCCGACAAGGAAAGCGACCAGGTGCTGGGCGTCCACATCATCGGTCCCGACGCCGGCAACATGATCCACGAGGCCCTGGCCGTGATGGAGCTTGGCGGCACCGCCAGCGAGGTCGGCCACATGTGCCACGCCCACCCGACGCTGAACGAGGCGGTCAAGGAAGCCGCAATGGCGGTGCGGGGGCAGACCATCAACATGTGAGTGGGCCGATGATGCGCCTGGACCACGTCAATGTCCGCTGCACCGACCTGGAAGCGACCCGCCGCTTCTTCGAGGAAATCGTCGGCCTGCATGTCGGCGACCGCCCGGACTTCGCCTTCCCCGGCTACTGGCTCTATGCCGGCGGCCAGGCGGTGGTGCATCTGGTCGGCAGCGACCTGGCCGACGCCGCGCTGGGCAAGGGCACGGTGGACCATTTCGCCTTTCGCGGCGGCGACTATGACGGCCAGAAGGCGGCGATCGAACGCGCCGGCCTGAAGTACCGGGAGAACGACGTGCCGGGCCTGCCGCTCAGGCAGATCTTCGTCGCCGGTCCCGACGGCATGACCGTGGAACTCCAGTTCGAGACCGGCGGCTGAGTCCATCAGGACGAAGGGGGCTGGAGGCGTTCGTGCAGTTCCCTGCGCAATCGCCGGCGGCCGCGGCCGGAGCGGACCTGCGTCGTCACCACGCGGGTCGGCCGGAGACGCTCGTCCCGTCCCTCGCCTGTCAGGGCGAATTCGCGCTCCGCCGCGATCAGGCGCGACTGGGCCGCCGTGGTGCCGATCACCTTGATATCCATGCCCTCCACCTTGCCGTCGAGATCGACATGATCGGACTGGCGCACACGTTCGACGAATTCCCGGAAACTGCCCATGTCCGTGTACTCACCGGTCTTGAGCGGGCCCTGGTTTGTCGCTTCGGTAGGCCGGGCGAGCTGTTCGGGACTGAGTTCGCTCCGGTCGGTGACCACCGTCCTGTGTTCCTGTTCGCTGGTCCACACGGTCATGATGACGTCGACGATGAAGATCGGCTCGAATCCCAGATTGCTGACAAGGATGCGCGCATCCATCCCCGAGCCCGCGCCGCAGCTGATGACGATGTTGGGCCGCTTCTGGCGGCGGATGCTGGTCAGGAATATCTGCAGGTAGAGCACCCACACGGCGACCATCGCCGCCGTGAAGACGAGTTGGATGACCGTGCTGTTGGCCTGTAGCCAGTCGAGCATTTCCCCGGTTCCCTGCCGCCGGCGTCCGCGGTCACGGCACGCCGTTCCTGCCGGCCAGATTGTGATCGCGGTCCGGCGGTGAAACCCCGCCAGGCGGCGCGTACCAGGGAAAGCGTGAACCGGCCGTGCGCATGCGCCTGCCGGGACAGGCGCCGTGACCACTGTCACATTTTTCCGAATAGCCGGTGACGCATGACTGTTGACCGAAGGAACCGCTGCATTCGGGCGCGGTCGTACTCGCATTTTCACTGGGCGTGTGATGCTGGCGAAACCTGACGACGGCAAGATCAGGGACACCGTGGCCGAGGCGCAGGACCGACTGCGCTCGGAGGTCACGCAGGCCGCCCTGCGCTACTGGCTGTCGACCCGCGGCGAGCGCATCTGGCCCCGGCGGGAGGATTTCGACCCGGCCGAGGTCAAGCACCTGCTGCCCAATCTTGCCGTGCTCTCGGTCGAACGCAATCCGGTCGACTTCGTCTACCGCCTCACCGGTACCGATGTGGACGCGCACATGGGCGGCAACCTCAAGGGCCGGCAGGTGGGCGAAATCCCGAACCAGCGGGCGCCGAGCGCCTACTGGACGACCCTGCTCGCCACCGCCGAAACCGGTCTGCCGCAGGCCAGGGAGATCGCCTACGCCAATGCGCGCGGGGACTTCCGCTCCTGCGAGGTCATCGGCCTGCCCTATTCGACCCACGGCCAGTCCATCGACCGGGTCATCGTCGCCTTCGAATTCCGCCGCCTGGACGACAGCTGAACCCGGCCCGGCTCAGCCGGCGTTCTCCAGGCGCTCCGCCGCCTCCATCCAGCGCTGTTCCGCCTCGGCCACCGCGCGTTCGGCCGCGGCCTTGAGACGGTTGAGCTCCGCCTGTTTCTCCGGCGGGCCCCGGTAGATCTCCGGATCGTGCAGATGCGCCTCGATGCGGCGGATCTGCGCCGTCAGCGTCTCGATGTCCTTCTCGGCCTTGCGCATCGACTTGCGCAGCGGCGACAGCTCGGCGCGGGCGTCCGCGGCCTTCTTGCGCGCTTCGCGCCGGTTCGGCTTCGCCGCGCCCTCCCTGGCCGCGCGGTCGGGGCGCGCGGCCTCCGCCGCCTCCGACAGCGCCAGGCGCTTGTAGTCGTTCATGTCGCCCTCGAACGCCTCCACGCTGCCGCCGGCGACCAGCCAGAGCCGGTCCGCCACGGCCTCGACCAGGTGGCTGTCATGGCTGACCAGGATCACCGCGCCGCCGAAGGCGTTGAGCGCCTGAACCAGCGCCTGGCGGCTGTCGATGTCGAGATGGTTGGTCGGCTCGTCCAGGATGATCAGATGCGGCTCCCCCTGCGCCATCAGGCAGAGCGCCAGCCTGGCCTTCTCGCCGCCCGACATTTCGGCGGCCGGCGTCTCGACGCGTTTGTGGTCGAGGCCGAAGCCGTCCAGCCGCGTGCGCAGCACCGTCTCGCTGTCATAGGGGCGCAGTTCCCGTATGTGGTCCAGCGCCGTCCGGCCGGGTTTCAGATCCTCGATCTGGTGCTGGGCGAAGAAACCGATCTTCAGCTTCGAGGACCGGCTGACCCTGCCCGCTTCCGCCTGCAGCCGCCCGGCGATCAGCTTGGCCAGCGTCGACTTGCCGTTGCCGTTGGCACCCAGCAGGGCGATGCGATCGTCATCGTCGAGCCGGAGACTCACGCGCCGCAGCACCGGCCGCCCCGGCTCGTAACCGACATCGACGTTCTCCATGGAGATGATCGGCGGCGCCAGCCGTTGCGGTTCGGCGAACGGAAAGCGCGGCGCGCGCGCCTCGACCACTGCAGCGATGGGCTGCATCTTCGCCAGCATCTTCAGGCGGCTCTGCGCCTGGCGCGCCTTGGAGGCCTTGTAGCGGAACCGGTCGACGAAGGACTGAATGTGCGCGCGCTCGGCGGCCTGTTTGTTGGCCAGGTCCGCCTGCTGGCGCTGGGCCATGCGGCGTCGCTCCTCGAAGCTGTCGTAGTTGCCCGCGTAGAGCGTCAGGCCGAGCTGGTCGAGATGGAGGATATCGGTGACGGCGCGGTTCAGCAGATCCCGGTCGTGGCTGACGATGATGACCGTGTGCCGGTATTTCTGCAGGAAGTCCTCCAGCCAGAGCGTCGATTCCAGGTCGAGATGGTTGGTCGGTTCGTCCAGCAGCAGGATCTCCGGCTCCGCGAACAGCGCCGCGGCCAGCGCGATGCGCATGCGCCAGCCGCCGGAGAATGCGCTGCAGGGCTGGTCCTGACGGTCGGCGTGAATGCCGAGACCATCGAGAATGGTGGCGGCGCGCGCCGGCGCGGCATGCGCCCCGATGTCGGTGAGCCGGGTCTGGATGTCGGCAATGCGGTGCGGGTCCGTCGCCGTCTCGGCCTCCGCCAGCAGATCGGCGCGCTCGGTATCGGCTGCCAGCACCGCCTCGATCGCCGGCATGGGCCCGGTCGGCGCCTCCTGCGCGACCGTGCCGATCTTCGAGCCGCGCGGAGTCTCGATCGAACCGGAGTCCATCGCCACTTCGCCCATGATGGCGCGCAGCAGCGTCGTCTTGCCGGTGCCGTTGGGCCCGACCAGCCCGGCGCGGTGACCGGTGGCGATGCGTGCGGTCGCGCCCTCCAGCAGCGTCCGCCCGGCGATGCGGATCGTGATGTCTTCCAGTACAAGCATGGGGCGCTTCCATAGCGCAATCGGCGGCGCGGCGCATCGCCGCTGTTGGCCGCAGAGGACGGTGCGGCTATAAGCCGGGCGTCATTCTTTCGCGGCCGATCCGGCACGGGCGGCGCGAGTTCTCAACGCGACCCGAACCGAACGAGGGGTAGGACCATGGCCACCGAACGCACGCTCTCCATCATCAAGCCCGACGCGACCCGCCGCGACCTGACCGGCAAGATCAACGCCATGATCGAGGGCGCGGGCCTGAAGATCATCGCCCAGCGCCGCATCCGCCTGACCCGGGAGCAGGCCGAGGGCTTCTACGACGTCCACCGGGAGCGCCCGTTCTTCGGTTCGCTCTGCGATTTCATGACCTCCGGACCGGTTGTCGTGCAGGTGCTGGAAGGCGACGACGCCGTCGTCCGCTACCGCGAGGTCATGGGCAAGACCAACCCGGCCGAGGCCGACGAAGGCACCATCCGCAAGGCATTCGCGGAATCCATCGAGGCCAACTCGGTGCACGGTTCCGACAGCCCGGAGAACGCCGCCAACGAGATCGCCTACTTCTTCGCCACGGTCGACATCGTCGGCTGAGGCGGCGCAGGCGGGCCGGGGATGGCCGGGCTGGCCAGCCCGCCGTCTCCGCACGCCAGTCTCGGACACGCCACCAGATTCGGCGATCCGGTCTTGTATCGACGAATCCAGCGGAGTACGGGTCAGCAACGAACTGCAATTTGGATCAATTGTTGCCGGCTCACTAGGCTTCGGTGTCGTTGCCCTCATAGTAGGAGGCAACCTCATCACGCAGTGGTTTCAATGCGCGCCAAATGAGTATCGCCGCATTGTCGAAGAAATTCATTACGCCGGGATTATCAAAAACACTAAAAGTTTGATTAATTTCATATAATTGCTTCGGCTTAATATTTCTTCTGCCCTCACCATCGACAAGTTCACGCTTCATATGGATTGCGCCCATATAGTTAGCTAGAAATAAAATACAATCTCTGGATGTAATCGGTCTGCGAGCCAGCACACCAACTGGCGTATCTAAATATTCGTTCAAATAATATGGCGCATGGAAGAAACCAGGCGGATGTGATTTTTCCGTAATTGGGATCGCGCATTTTTTCACATTGTTGGGAATTACAATATTAGAGTCTTGTTTTGGATTCCCACTCATTGGCTCAGGACAAAGCACCAGCAGAGGTGTTTGATATCGTTCAGACACCCACTCGGCCAAACCATCATGAACAAGACTTCTAAAATAACTCGCCATATCTAACCGGATCATCATGGTTCGGTCCGGTCGATTACCGAGTTCAGCTATTTTATCTGTCTTGTAGACAAATACCTCATCAATATATTCCTTGGGAAGCTCTACCATTGGTTAACTGTCGCCCCATTCCTCGATCAGGGGCTTCCAGGCCAGCGCGTCCTCGGGGCCGCGGAGGGCTGACTTCAGTCCCGCCATGGCGGAGACCGGCACCGTGACCCGTCCGACGCCGAGACGGGCGAGCCCGTCCAGTTCCTTCGGGTCTTCCGGCATGGAGACGGTGATCTCCACCGAGGCCGGATCGCGCCCAGCCTCTTCGGCCGTCTTCCGCGCCAGATCGATCAGATCGACGGGCGCGCCGCGGGCGGGGAAGAAACCGTCGCCCAGCCGGCCCGCGCGCCGCGCTGCCGCTTTCGAATGGCCGCCGACGACGATCGGCACGTGGCGCTTCGGCGGCCTGGGCTCGCAGTAGAGCGGATCGAAGCGGATGTGTTCGCCCTGAAACTCGGCGGGGCTGTCGACCCAGAGCCGGCGCAGGGCCCGGATCGCTTCGTCGGTGACCGGGCCCCGCGCCTCGAAGGGTGCGTCCAGGGCGCGGAATTCCTCCGGCATCCAGCCGACGCCGACGCCGAGGACGATGCGTCCGCCGGCCATGTGATCCAGCGTCGCCACCTGCTTGGCGACGTGCACCGGCTTGTGCTGCGGCAGGATCAGGATGCCGGTCGCCAGCTTGATCCGGCTGGTGCGGGCGGCGACCCAGGCCATCCAGATCAGCGGATCCGGCAGATCGATGTCTTCGGTCCCGCCGGCCATGCGGCCGCCTTCGGCATAGGGGTAGTTGGGCTGATAGCCCTTCGGCACGACCGTATGTTCGACGGTCCAGAGACTCTCGAACCCCGCCTCCTCGGCCGCCTCGGCCAGTTCAACGGCGCGGACCGGGTCCACATAGGGCCCGGTGTTGCAGTATCTCAGTCCGAACTTCATGTCGCTGCTCCCCTTGCCCGGTGTCAGGCCG
The DNA here is from genome assembly GCF_002924445.1 of Minwuia thermotolerans. NCBI lineage: Bacteria > Pseudomonadati > Pseudomonadota > Alphaproteobacteria > Minwuiales > Minwuiaceae > Minwuia > Minwuia thermotolerans. The sequence goes on along the minus strand of NZ_PIGG01000034.1, from coordinate 189,688 downwards.
CCCAGTCTTCCAGAAAACCCTTCCACGACAGAACCTCTTCGGGACTCGCGACCGCCGTCCGCATGCCGGTGACCGCCGAGACCGGCACCGTCACCCGGTCCACGCCCATCTTCCGGTAGTCGGAGAGCTCGGCCGAATCGTCGGGCAGGGAGGCCGTGCTCTCGATGCCTGCCGGGTCGCGTCCCGCTTCCTCCGCCGCCTGCCGGGCGATCCGGAACAGGTCCGCCGGCGCCCCGCGCGCGGGGAAATAGCCGTCGCCCAGCCGCCCGGCGCGGCGCGCGGCTGCTTTGGTGTGGCCGCCGACGATGATCGGAATGTGCCCGCCCGCCGGTCGCGGCTCGCAGTAGAGCGGCGGGAAATCGACATGGGCGCCATGGAACTCGGCCGGACTGTCGGCCCAGAGCCGCCGCAGGGCCTGGATCGCCTCGTCGGCGAACCGGCCCCGGTGCTCGAACGACGCGCCCAGCGCCTCGAATTCCTCCGGCATCCAGCCGACGCCGACGCCCAACATGAAGCGCCCGCCGGCCAGCCGGTGCAGGGTGGCGGCCTGCTTGGCGACGTGCAGCGGCTTGTGCTGCGGCAGGATCAGAATGCCGGTCGCGACATTGATGCGGCTGGTGCGCGCGGCGACGAAGCTCAGCCAGACGATCGGGTCGGGCATGTCCACATCCTCGACGCCGCCGGCCATCTTGCCGCCCTCCACCTGCGGCGCATTGGGCGCATAGCCCCTGGGCACGACGGTGTGCTCGATGGCCCACAGGCTCTCGAAGCCCGCTTCCTCCGCCGCCTCGGCCAGCTCGATCGCCGGGCCCGGTTCGACGAACGCGCCCGTGTTGCAGAATCTAAGTCCGAATTTCATGCCGCTCCTCCCCCGAGACGCCGGCGGTCAACATGGCAGACCGCCCGCGGGGAAGGAAGGCCACCGGGCTCAGACGGTACCCGACTTCCGCCAGATCAGGTGATCGAGGGAGATCGGCCCCGCGCCGCGCACGAAGATGTAGACGAGGCTCAGCATCCAGAAATAGTGCTCCCACTGGAAATAGGCCGGGTTCGATGCGCCGAGCACGAACTGGATGACCAGCGCCATGCCGAGCAATGGCAAGGCCGCGAGGCGGGTCATGAAGCCCAGCACCAGCAGAACCGGCATCGCCAGTTCGAAGAAGGTGGCGAAATACGCCGCGATCTCCGGCGGCAGCACCGGCACGGCGTATTCGTACTGGAACAGGAAGACCGTATTCTCGAAGTCGTTGAGCTTGAGCCAGCCCGACTGGAAGAAGATGCGCGCCATGATGAGACGGAAGGCGAGATCGACCAGCGGGCCGCCCACCCGCTCGACCGGGCCGAAGACGCCCGCATAGAGGCCGCCCAGGCCTTGACCGCTCCGAGGCGTGTCCATCGTCGTCATTTCGGTTCTCCTTCTTCGTCATGACCTGCGCGGACGAAGAGTCCGCCGGCCAGATGTCGCGCCAGCGCGCCCTGCAGATCGAAGCCCGGATCGGCCTGCTGACAGCGCTCGGCGGCCTCGCCCAGCGTGCGGCCCTCGGCCAGCGCGGCCAGAAAGGCCTGCTCGGCCGGATGCAATGGCAGGCAGATTACTTCCGTCTCCGGCCGCGCGACCAGCGCTGCCTCCGGCCGGGGCTGAATCGCCGCCGGGTCGGCGGCCGATTGCGGGTTCATCCGGATCGCATGCACCGGCCAGTCCGAGGCGATCAGCGCCGCCGAGGGATGCAGCGCAAGACACAGCGCCATCAGATCTACCGGCGCGAGCCCGGAAAGCCCGGAAGGGTCGACCGGCGTCGCCTCGGGCGCGCCATAGGCCGCATTCACCGCCCATTCGAGGCGGGCCACATCAGCGAGGAACGGCCATCGCTGCAAGGGCTCCGATAGGGCGATGAACCCCGGCAACTCCGCGCCGTAGTCCAGCAGATGGTTCGCCCGGGGCGGCGCGTGCCGCACGAACGCGGCCGACAGCCGGCCGAACAGGTCCTCGCCAATGATGGCCACAATGGCGGGGAAGGTATTGGCCAGAACCTCGCGGAGCGAGGCGAAGGTGTTGTTGCGGTAGACGTCGAAGCGGTCAGCCTGCCGGCCGTCATCAACGAGCGCGTCCAGTATCGGATCCGGCTTGCCGGCGACGCTTTCGGCGAAACGCCGCTGCAGCTCGGCGAGGCCGCTCACGCCGTCGCCCGGCGCGGACCCGCCAGCGCGTCCATGCGCCGCTGGGCTTTCGCCGTCTCCGCCAGGATGACCCGGAGATCGGGAATGCAGGTGTCCCATTCGATCAGTGTCGGCACCGCTCCGAGCCGGTCCAGGGCCCGCTCGTAGAGCGCCCACACCTCGTCGCGGACGCGGCTGCCGTGATCGTCGATCAGCAGCGTGCCGCCCGGCGTTTCGCGCTCGGCATGGCCGGCAAGGTGGATCTCGCCCACCGCCTCGAACGGCATGCGGTCGAGGTAGTCACTGGCGTCGAAGCCCAGGTTCCGCGCGCTGACATGGATGTTGTTGACGTCGAGCAGCAGGCCGCAGCCGGCGCGGCGCACGGTCTCGGCCACGAATTCGGCATGGTCCATCTCGGCGCCGGCGAACTCCAGATACATGGACGGATTCTCCACCATCACCCGGCGGCCAAGCGCGTCCTGGAAGATGGCGATATTGCGCGCCAGGGTCTCCAGCGCCTCCTCGGTGCAGGGCAGCGGCAGCAGATCGTTCAGGCTGGCCCCGCCCGCGGCCTTCGGCGCCCGCACCCAGGCAATATGATCGGAGATGGCGGCGGGACGGAACCGGTCGGCCAGCGCGCGGATGCGTTTCAGATGATCCCGGTCCGGCTCGTCGACCGAACCAAGCGAAAGGCCGACCCCGTGCAGGCTGAGGTCGAAGCGTTCGCGCACGGCCTCGAGCTGGCGCAGGCGCGGGCCGCCCGGATACATGTAGTTTTCGGTGTGAACCTCGACCCAGTCGACGGCGGGCGGCCGGTCGATGACCTGCAGCACATGGGGATGGCGCAGGCCGAACCCGGCGGTCGGCGGCAGGCTGGAGGCAGGCGGGTTCATGGCGGCCAATGACCGTTCCGGCAAGGCGCAGAGGGACGCCGGATCATCCGGCGTCCCCTGTCCCGGCTGGAAATCAGCCCTTCATCTTCTCGTTGACGCCGTCGAAGGCCTGCTCCTGGCCGCCCTTCTCCTCGCACTCGGCCTTGGTGGCCAGCTTCCACTCGCCGCCGGAGTAATCGACGGTGGACTGACCGGCGCAGGAATGGGTGCCGGCCTTGTTGGCGCAGTCGTTCTGCCCGGCCTTGGCGATGCCGTAGCACTTGACCTTGTCGGCAGCGACCGCCTCGACCGGGCCGAGGGTGGCGGCCATGCCGACCGCACCGGCGAGGGCGGCGACGACGGAAAGGGACTTGAAGGTGGCGTTCATCAGGATTCTCCTCTGTGTTTCATTGACCCGCGGGGCGGTCAGTGTTGCCAGCGGCCGGGTTCCCCGCAACCCCGTCCGCCAAGGCCGCCCCGGCAACAGCCGGAACGACCGTGTTCGATAGGATGCCATCACAACATTGCAGAAGCCGTGCATGGCGTGATCACTCGGTGACGGGCGCCTGTGCGCCGTCCAGTTCCGGCACCGCGCCGTCATTGGCCGGAAGACCCTCGATACCGGACCAGTTGCGTTCGGCGGCGGTCAGGTTGCCACCGATGTCGGCTTCCCAGAAGCCGACCACCGCGCGGGTGACGTTGAGATAGAGCTTGCCGTCGAGGATGCGCCACAGATGCGGGTTTCCCGGGGCCTTGCCGCCCTTGGCCACGCCGAAGGCGCAGTGGCCGTCATAGGCGGGCGCGTATTTTGCCGGATCCGCCAGGAAGGCGTCCCGGTTCGCGGCGGTCGAGAAGGCCCAGCTGGCGCCGTTGTACTCGGCGGTGAAGCCGGCCCGTCCGGGCACGGCCGGCGGTTGATGTTCGCCGAAAGGCGCCTGCGCCAGACCGCGATAGGCGACGGGATCGTAGCCGCTGAGCGCGAAGCCGCTGCCGTCGACGTACTGCTCGCCCGCCTGGACGCCGCCCGAAAGGGTCAGGATGACCGCAGCCGCAAGCATCGCAGCGCCTCGCATCATCCGGTCGGCCTCCCTGTCTGGTTGACTTCTTTCAGGCCGCTGTCCGGCGGCCCGCTGAGATGGAAGATAAGACCGCAACCCGCCCACGCGCCCTACACGAGTTGTTGAGAGATCGCGTGATCGGGAGCCGGAAGCGAAAGGGCGCGGCGAAGGACGAACCGCCGCCGCGCCCCGAGGACGGGTCAGCCGTCCTTCATCATCTTCGCCTTCTCGTTCATGCCCTCGAAGGCGGCCTGCTTGCCGCCCATCTCCATGCACTTCCCGGCGTCTTCGACCATCTTCCAGTCCTGGCCGCTGTAATCGGCCGTGGAGTGACCCTTGCAGCTGTGATTGCCGGCTGCGCAGTCGTTCTCGCCGGCCTTGGCGACGCCGAAGCACTTGACGCCGTCGGCGGCCAGGGCCGGGGCGGCCGTCAACGCGGCGGCCATGCCGACAGCGCCGGCGAGAGCGGTGGCGACGGTGAGGGATTTCAGGGTGGTCTTCATGGCTGGTTCTCCTTGCTGTCCAGTGAAGGCAGCGGGATGATGACGAAGCGAACCTGGGTGCAACAGGGGCCGTCCGCGCCGGGAGCCGCGGTATCCGGGGGTTTCGGAGTGCAGCGTGAAGCCGGCGTGAACGCGCGTCAGCAGCCGGCGCCGCGTTCCGGGCCGGGCCGGCCCAGGCGCGAAAACGCACCGATCCCGCAGCTTCAAATTGTCTTGAAAACCCGGTGTTCGCGCGGTTTGGGCCGCATCAGCGCAGTTCCATGCCCTCATAGCCCTTCGCGGCGACCGCGTCGCAGCGCTCGCGATAGGCCGGCATGCCCGCCGTGTAGAGCAGATAGACCCGGCGGGAACGGCCGTCGATATTGCGGTTGATGCCGGTGAACCAGCTGTCCGCCTTGGACAGGAGCATCTTGTCCGACGAGCGGGTGACCTCCTCCTGCCACTCGGTCTCGGCCTCAGGCGTTGCGGCGACGTATTCCAGGCCGTTGTCGCGCATGTGGCGGACCAGGCGCGCGACCCACTCGACGTTCTGTTCGATGCCGCGGGGAATGTTGCCGAAACCGGCGGCGTTCTGCGGCCCGACCAGCGTCAGCATGTTGGGAAAGCCGGCGACCTGCAGCCCCAGATAGGTGGTCGGCCCCTCGGCCCACTTGTCGCGGAGCCGCTGGCCGCCAAGCCCCCGGATATCGATCCTGTTGAAACCGCCGAGGACGGCGTCGAAACCGGTCGCGTAGACGATCATGTCGAAGTCGCGGTGGCCGGATTCCAGTTCGATGCCGGTCTTCGTCACGCGCCGGATCGGGTCGGCCAGGATGTCGACCAGCTCGACATTGTCCTGGTTGTAGACCTCGTAGTAGCGGGTCTCCATCGGCACCCGGCGCTGACCGAAGCCGTGGTCCTTCGGAATCAGCTTCTCCGCCGTCGCCGGGTCCGCCACCCGTTCGCGGATCTTGCCGGCGATGAAGTCCGACAGGATCCGGTTGGCTTCCTCGTTGGTGAAGGTGTCGCGGAAATTGCCCATCCAGATGCCGAATCCGGGCTCGGCGTACTTCTTCTCCAGGAAGGCGAGCCGCTCGGCCTCCGGCGTCTCGAGCAGGCGGCGCGGATCGGCATCGTGGATGAAGCCGCCATGGGTGTTGCGGCAGTGATCGAAGATCTCCTCGTGCCGGGCGCGGATATCGGCCTGCTCCTCGGGCGTGATCGGGCTGTTGTGCAGCGGGGCGCACCAGTTCGGCCGGCGCTGCAGCACCGTCAGATGGCCGGCGGTCTTCGCCACTTCCTGGATCAGCTGCACGCCCGTCGCGCCGGTGCCGATCACGGCCACCCGCTTGCCCGCGAAACTCACCGGCTCGTGCGGCCAGCGGGCGGTGTGGTACGCCTCGCGCTCGAAATCGCCGATGCCGTCGATGGCCGGCCAGACCGGCACGGAGAGCGGCCCGATGGCGGCGATGAACAGCCGCGCGCGGGCCGCGTAGCCGTCTTCCGCGGCGATCGCCCACTCGTTGGCGTCTTCGTCGTAATGGGCCGAGGTGACGCTGGTTTCGAAACGGATATCCCGTTTCAGGTCCAGCCTGTCGGCGACGAAGCGGCAATAGCGGAGATTCTCCGGCTGGCTGGAGAAGTGCTCCGACCATTGCCACTCGTCCAGGATCTCCTGGCTGAACGCATAGCCGTAGGACCAGCTTTCGGAATCGAAGCGCGCGCCCGGATAGCGGTTCCAGTACCAGGTGCCGCCGACATCCGTGCCGGCCTCCAGCACCCGGACCTTCAGCCCCAGCTCCCGCAGCCGGTAGAGCATGTACATGCCGGAAATGCCGGCGCCGACGACGATGGCGTCGAAACGCTCCGGATCCTGCACGCTTGCAGCCTCGGTCATGGCGAACCTCCCCGATCACCCGCCCCTGTCAGACGACTGTTTTAGGGCGGCCTTGTGTCGGCAGGCAAGCACGGCGCGCCGGAACGAAAGAGCCCCGGGCGGTGACCCGGGGCTCGAACGCTCGGTCGCTGTCCGATGTTACTCGGCAGCCACCGCCATCTGCTGTTCGCCGCCGCCATGACGGAGCAGCCGGCCCGAATAGGTCTCGGTCTGCTGGTCGTCCTTGATGGTGACCTCGCCGTTGACGAGGACGTAGCGGTAGCCGCTGGCCCGCTGGATACGGCGCCACTCCCCGCCCGGCAGGTCGTGGACGATCTCGTCGGGCAGCACCTTCAGGTTCTCGTAGTCGTAGGCAATGATGTCGGCCGGCGCGCCGAGGGTCAGCGTGCCGCGCCCGGTGAATCCGGCAAGCTGTGCCGGCAGGGCCGCGAGCCGCCAGTGCGCCTCCTCCAGGGTGATCATGCCGTTGTCGCGCACGATCTTGCAGATGGTCTCGGTCGGATAACGGCCGGCGGTCAGGAACTTGGTATGCGCACCGCCGTCGGAGACGCCGAACAGGACATAGGGGTCGTCCACGATCTCCTTGAGGTACTCCAGCTTGCCATTCGGCGGGGCGGCGAAGAATTCGGTCTCCAGGTCCTCCTCCACGGCCATGTCGAGCATGACGTCGACCGGGTGCTTGCCCATCTTCTCGCCGGCGAGCGCCAGGGTATGGTCCTCCCACTGCTTGTTCTTCTCCAGCTGCGGGCCGACGATGACGATGTCGACCAGCGGGCCGGTCGCTGTCTGCGGCATCTGGTCCTTCATCGCCTGGCGGCGGGCCGGATCGGCGAGCTTCTGCTTGCGTTCCTCCAGCGTGCCGGTGGTCGCCTCGCGCCAGGCTTCCGAATCGTCGAACAGGTTCCAGTTCTCGAAGGTGAAAGTGAAGCCGGCATCGGTGGTCAGGCCCTGGCCGACGACGCGGATGCCCCGCTCCCGGCAGGACTTCAGCCATTCGAGGACGCGGCGATGGATTTCGGGGCGATGGTCGAAGGCCTGGACCACGTTCATGATCATCGGCCGGCCGGAAATCTCGGCCATCTCCTCGTAGAACGCGTGGTCGCGCTTGTTGTCGCCGGAAACCAGCAGCATCTGCATGAAGCCCTCGTTGCGGTCGCGCAGCACGCGCGCCAGCACACGGCAGGTCTCGTCATGCATGACGTCGGTCGGCATCGGCGTGCCGTCGAAGTCGCGCTGCACCGAGGCCGGGCCATCGGGGATCATGCGCTGGGCCGACCAGCCGCAGCCGCCGGCGTCCAGGCTCTCGTTGAACAGGCGCACGATCTCGGCATGCTCCTCGTCGGTCGGCATCTCGCCGGCCTTGGCGCGCTCGAAACCCATCACCCAGATCAGCAGCGGGCCGATCGGCACATAGGGCAGCAGGTTCATCGCCTTGGGCGTGCGCTCGACGGAATCGAGAAACTCGGGGAAGGTCACCCAGTCCCAGGGCATGCCTTCCTTCATCGATTCCATCGGAATGGCCTCGACGCGAGTCATGGACATCATGGCGCGCTCGCGCATCTCCGGCTTCACCGGCGCGAAGCCGAAGCCGCAATTGCCGATCACCGCCGAGGTGATGCCGTGCCAGCCCGACAGCGTGCAGTACGGATCCCAGAAGACCTGGGCGTCGTAATGGGTGTGCAGATCGACGAAGCCCGGCGCGACGATCAGGCCGGTCGCGTCGATGACTTCCGCCGCGTCCTTCGCGTCAATATGGCCGATCTCGGCGATGACGCCGTTGTTGATGCCGATGTCGGCGCGGTAGCGCGGCGCGCGCGTGCCGTCCACGACCATCCCGTTCTTGATTACGCGTTCAAAGCGGGCCATTCGATCCTCCCCATGGCGTCCTGATACGTGAACGGACTCTCGCATGAACGATCGTTCAGGGCAAGAGCGGACCGGGAGTCAACCGACAGGGAGGCAAGGGCTCAGCCTTCGCCGGCCCCCAGGATCGCCAGCGCGAAACCGACATAGATTCCGGCCAGATCGTCGGGGCTGCGCGGACCGCCCTGCCTGTACCAGCCGGCCACCGAGGTGCACATGGTCAGGATCGCCAGATTCGCCTCGGCCGGCGCCTCGCAGCGGAAGCTGCCGTCGGCGAGTCCGGCGGCGATCACCTCCTTGTAGAGCGCCGAGACCGCGTCGCGCGCGGCCATGGCCTCGGCCAGGGCGTCGGGGCCGAGGCTGCGCAGCTCGGTATTGCCCACGAAGCTTTCCGCCTGGCGGGCCGTGTGCAGGCGGACATGGGCGCGGACCAGCGCCGCCATCTGGTCGACGGGGTTCGGCCCGGCTGCCGCCCGCGCCGCCACGAGCTCGTCACGCAGGTCGTTGGTGACCTTCAGCATCAGCGTGCGCAGGATCTCTTCCTTGGACGGGAAGTGATAGTAGATCAGCGCGATGGAGACCCCGGCCTCCTTCGCAATGGTGCGGATCGAGGTGCCGTGGAAGCCGTCGCGGACGAAGACCTCCAGCGCGGCGTTCAGAATCATGGCGGCGCCGTCCCGGCCCTCGCCCTCCGCCGCCGCGCGGGCCATCAGCCGAGGATCTTCTGGCGCAGGATCTCGTTGACCGCCTGCGGGTTGGCCTTGCCCTGGCTGGCCTTCATGACCTGACCGGTGAACCAGCCGAGCAGCTTCTCCTTGCCATCCTTCACTTCGGCCACCTTGTCCGGGTTCTCGGCGATCACCTGGTCGACCAGCCCCTCGATGGCGCCGGTGTCTGTGACCTGCTTCAAGCCCTTCTCCTCGATGATCGCATCCGGGTCCCGGCCGGTCTCGCACATGGCCTCGAAGACCTCCTTGGCGATGCGGCCCGAAATGGTCTCGTCGGCGATGCGGTCGATCAGCTGGCCGAGCTGTTCGGCCTTCACCGGGCTCTCGTCGATGTCCTGACCGGTCCTGTTCAGAAAGCCGAACAGGTCCGTGGTCACCCAGTTGGAGGCCATCTTGGCATCGCGTCCGCTGGCCACCGTTTCGAAATAGTCGGCGCGGGTGCGGTTCGACGTCAGCGTCCGGGCGTCGTACTCCGACAGGCCGTACTGCTCCTTGAAGCGCGCCTTCTTGGCGTCCGGCAGTTCCGGCAGGCCGGCGCGGACCTTCTCCACCCATTCCGGCTCCAGTTCCAGCGGGAGCAGGTCCGGATCGGGGAAGTAGCGGTAGTCGTGCGCCTCCTCCTTGGAACGCATGGACCGCGTCTCGCCCTTGTTGGGGTCGAACAGCCGGGTTTCCTGGTCGATCGAGCCGCCGTCTTCCAGGATGTCGACCTGGCGGCGCGCCTCGTGTTCGATGGCCTGGCGGATGAAGCGCATGGAGTTGACGTTCTTGATCTCGCAGCGCGTGCCATAGCCCTCGCCGGGGCGGCGCACGGAGACATTCACGTCGGCGCGCAGCGAGCCTTCCGCCATGATGCCGTTGCAGGTGCCGAGATACTGCACGATCTGGCGGACCTTCTCGACATAGGCCGAGGCTTCCTCGGCTGAACGCATGTCCGGGTCGGAGACGATCTCCATCAGCGCCACGCCCGAGCGGTTGAGGTCCACATAGGACATGGACGGGTGCTGGTCGTGCACGGACTTGCCGGCGTCCTGCTCCAGGTGCAGGCGCTCGATGCCGATGTCCTTGGTCTCGCCGTCGGCGAGCTCGATGGTGATCATGCCGCGGCCGACCACGGGCTGCTTGTACTGGCTGATCTGGTAGCCCTGAGGCAGGTCTGGATAGAAGTAGTTCTTGCGGTCGAAGACCGAGTAGTTGTTGATCTCCGCGTTCAGGCCCATGCCGGTCCTGACCGCCTGCTCGACGCAGTGTGCGTTGATCACCGGCAGCATGCCCGGCAGGCCGGCATCGACGAAGCTTACCTGGCTGTTGGGTTCGGCGCCGAAGGCGGTCGAGGCGCCGGAGAACAGCTTGGCGTTCGAGGTCACCTGGGCGTGGATCTCAAGCCCGATGACGATTTCCCACTCGCCCGTGGCGCCCTGGATCGTGCTCATTTCACCCACCATTTCGAAGGCCGGGCGTCGTAGCCCGCGCGCTGCTCCAGTGCGCCCGCGACGCGGAACAGCGTCATCTCGTCGAAGGCGGGACTGAGGATCTGCAGCCCCAGCGGCATGCCGTCCTTCGACAGACCCACCGGCACCGACGCGCCCGGCAGTCCGGCCATGGAGGCCGGCACCGTGAAGACGTCGTTGAGATACATCGAGATCGGGTCGCCCGTCTTCTCTCCTTCGGCGAAGGAAGGCGTCGGCGTGGTCGGCGTCAGGATCGCGTCGACCTTCCCGAAGGCCTGTTCGAAGTCGCGCAGGATCAGGGTGCGGACCTGCTGGGCCTTGCGGTAATAGGCGTCGTAATAGCCGGCGGAGAGCACATAGGTGCCGATCATCACGCGCCGCTGCACCTCGTTGCCGAAGCCTTCGGCGCGGGTGCGCTCATAGGTGTCCAGCAGGTCCTCGCCGGGCACGCGCAGGCCGTAGCGCATGCCGTCATAGCGGGCCAGGTTCGACGACGCTTCCGCCGGCGCGACGATGTAGTAGGTCGGCAGGGCGTATTTCGTGTGCGGCAGGCTGATGGGGACGATCTCCGCGCCCGCGTCGCGCAGCATCTCCTCGCCGCGGGCCCAGAGCTGCCCGATCTCCTCGGGCATGCCGTCGACGCGGTATTCGGCGGGAATGCCGATCTTCAGCCCGCGGACGTCCTGATCCAGCGCGGCCTCGAAGTCCGGCACCGCAGCGTCGACCGAGGTCGAATCCTTCGGATCGAAGCCGGCCATGGATTTCAGCATGATCGCCGCGTCGCGCACCGTGCGCGCCATCGGCCCCGCCTGGTCCAGCGAGGAGGCGAAGGCGACGATGCCGAAGCGGGAGCAGCGCCCATAGGTCGGCTTCACGCCGACAATGCCGGTGAAGGCCGCAGGCTGGCGGATCGAGCCGCCGGTGTCGGTGCCCGTCGCCGCCACGACGATGTGGGAGGACACGGCCGCCGCCGAGCCGCCCGACGAACCGCCGGGGACGTATCTGCGGTTGTCGCCCTCGGGCGCCCAGGGGTTCACTGCCGGGCCGTAGTAGGAGTTCTCGTTGGACGAGCCCATGGCGAACTCGTCCAGGTTGAGCTTGCCCAGCATCACCGCGCCGGCGTCCCAGAGGTTCCGGGTCACGGTCGATTCATAGGGCGGATGAAAGCCGTCCAGGATGTGGCTGGCCGCGGTGGTCAGCACGCCCTCGGTGCAGAACAGATCCTTGATGCCGAGCGGCACGCCCTCCAGGGCGCCGGTCTCGCCCTTCCGGCGGCGGGCGTCGGAAGCCTTCGCCATCTCCACCGCCTTCTCCGGCGTCTCGGAGATGAAGGCGTTCAGCGGCCGGGCCGTACCGATGGCCTTGATGTAGGCCTCGGTGATCTCAAGGGAGGTGAAATCGCCCTTCGTCAGCCCGTCCCGGGCCTCGGCGAGGGTCAGGTCGGTCAGGTCCGTCATCTACTCGACCACCTTGGGCACGGCGAAGAAGTTCATGTCGGACGCCGGCGCATTGCCGGTGACCTTTTCCGGATAGCCGCCGTCGGTGACCTCGTCGGCGCGCCAGCGCAGCTTGTGCTTCTCCACCGAGGTCATTGGCGGCACGTCGGTGGTGTCGACCTCACCCAGCTGCTCCACCCAGTCGATGATCTGGTTCAGCTCCCGGCCGAGATCGTCCAGCCGGTCCTCGTCGACCCTGATCCGCGCGAGCTTCGCCACGCGGCGCACCGTTTCCCTGTCCAGCGACATCGGGCTCCGTCCATTGTCTGAAGACACAAGGCGGCAACCGCCAAGGCGCGTTTCCTACCAAGGCGCTCGGAAGGCGGCAAGTGGCGCGGCGGCGCACGAAAGAACCGGCGCGCCCGGATCATTCAACCCGATGGCATACGCCGGTTCATTCAGGGAGCCGCCGGACGGCGTCGCGCCGTCCGGGGCCGTTGCCTGCCGCGGGGAGATTACTCCTCGCCGAAGGCCTCGCCTTCCCAGTTGTCCTCGTCGAGACGGCCGTAGTTGAAGCGCTCGGTCTCCTCCAGCTCCGCCAGGGTGTAGGGCGTGCTGTAGTACGGCTGGTACGGGTCGAAGGTGTTGGCGTAGGGAACCGCCCGCGGGCCGAGGCCATAGCCGTAGCCGTAGCTCGGACGGACGATCACGCTCTTTATGGCGCCATCATTGCCGAAGATCACATCGTCGACCAGGCCATAGCCGACGCGGTTCTCCAGCAGCATGGAATCGCCGATCAGGTTGCTGACGCGCCAGTTCTGCGGCTTCGCCGGCATGTCATCGACGGTTTCGAACATGCCCACACGGCCGTCCTCGAGCTCTTCCTCGGTGAGCGGCGCGGTGAAGGAATCCGAACGGTTCCGTTTCATCCGGTCATAGGGAATGGCCACGTGGCTGTCGCCGATATCCAGGAAGCCGCCTCCTTCGACGACGACCCTGGCGATCTTGCCGTCGGATCCGATCATGAAGTCCTCGACCTCGCCGATCTCGTCGCCATTGGCGCCATAGACGTCCTCATCCAGCATCTCGTCGGCGCTCCAGCCCTTGTAGACCGATTCCTCGTCCCAGCTTTCGAGATCCACCCAATCGTCGTTCTGGGCGTCCTGCGCCTGCGCGACACTCATCGCGCCGAGCGACACGGCGCCGGCGAGCATGGCTGCGGTAATCCGTCCAGGGTTCCTAAACATTACGCTCCTCCTGGTTATCGTCTTTGTTGGGTCGCCTGTGCGCCGACGCCTTGGCCCCGGGCGGGCCGCGCCATGCGGCGCCGGCCCGGTGATTGTTGGTCTTGTTGGACCCGTCGTCGGCGACGGCGTCACCCGCCCACATGGTACGACGCACCGTTCGCGCAAGGGGTCCGCGGCGACCGTGTCGCGGCGAAACCGGCCAGTACTATTTGAGCTGTTCCAGCAGGCCCGCGACCTGGCGGCTGCCCGAGGAACGGTCGGCCAGCGCCCGGCGGCCGCCGGCGGCGTAGACCGCGACGGCGCGCAGCAGTTCCTTCAGCGCCTCGGCGCTGTTGGCGTCGAAGCGGCAATAGGCCCCGCCGGACAGCTTCGCCATCTGGCGGAAGGTCCCCGCCGCCAGCGGCTCGCCGCCCTCGTGGAACATGAACAGCGGCGTGTTCACGAGGCCGAGATGCCCAGCCTGGTCGCAGAGGTGGTCCGCGTCCTCCTCCATGCAATCGCCGACGAAGACGACGGCCTGCACGGGCTTGTCCTTGGTTTCCTTCATCGCCCGGCTCAGCACCTTGCCGATCTGGGTGCGCCCGCCCAGGCAGCGCACGGTCAGCATGGCGCGGCGCAGTTCCGCCGGCTCCGAGTACCACTTGCTGGCCCGGCACTCGCCGAAGCCGCGGTAGAAGATGAGCTGGATGTCGAGGCCGCCCAGTTCCTCGGCCGCCTGGAACATCTCCGCCTGGATGTGCAGCGCCCGGTCCCACTGGTGCTGGCGGCTGGCGGTGGCGTCCATGGCGAAGATCAGCCGCCCGCGCCGGCCGGTCGATTTCGCCGGGGTGGACTTCACCTTGTCCAGGAAGGCGTCGATGTCGCCCCGGCCGGAAGGCCTGTCCAGATCCCGCGCCATCGCCTCAGTCCTCCTCGCCGACCGAGAGGGCCAGCGTGCGGCTGATATGGGCCATGGGCAGGCCGGATTCGTCGGCCCAGGCATTGAAGGCGGCCTGCGTGGTGGCGAGGTCGCGTTTCGAGGTCGGGTTCTTCTCCACCGCGCCCCACCTGATCAGGGCCTTCACCACGTCGCCGCCGAGGACGTAGCCGTCGCGGCCCATCTGGCGCAGGAAGTACATGCCGGAATTGCCCGACAGGCGCTTCGCCCGCTTCTTCAGGACCTCCATCAGGCCAATCTGGTCGGTCGCCGGATGACCGGCGAAGAAGGCGCCGGCAGAGCCGTGCTCCCGGATCAGGCCGATGACGAAGACCGCGTTCTCCCGCGTCGCCTGGATCTTGGCCGCATTGCGCACAATCGCCGGGTTGCGGGTCAGGGCGTCGAGGGCGTCGTCGTCCATCATCGCCACGCGGCCCGGGTCGAAGCCGTGAAATGAGGCCTCGAAGCCCGGCCACTTGGCATCGATGACCTTCCAGGAAAAGCCCGACTGGAACACCGCCCGCGTCATGCCGGCGAGCCAGCGGTCGTCGGCGATCGCGGCCACCTCCTCGGGCGGCCGGATCGTCGGCATCAGCGCTTCGAGGGCTGCCGCGCCGCCCTTGCGTTCGGCGGCGCGGGCCCGGATTCTGGCAAACGTTTCCACGCCATATTATTGGCGCGGTCCCGCGTCAGCCGCAACAGGCGCCGGACGACTGCGGCGCGATCTCCCCGGTGGGGGCGCTGTCGGCCCCGTAGACGGGTATCTCGTTCATCGTGTGAAAGATCTCCCAGGCGACGCCGGCCGGGTCGGTCGACCAGGACTTGTTGCCATAGGCGTAGCAGCATGCGGCATTGCGCTGCGGCGCGACGGCCTGCTCGGCGGCCGCCAGGCGGCCCTCGATCGTCTCGACCTCCGCGTCGCTGTCCACCTGGAAGCCCAGATGGTCGACCCCGGCGCGGGCGCCGCGGTTCGAAATCGCGAAGTTCACCGCCGGATCCTCCAGCATCCACTTGGCGTAATCGCCCTTCAGGACGGTCGGTTCGGCGGCGAACAGGGTGGAATAGAACGCCGTGGACTTCTCCAGGTCGTCAACGGCGATGTGCACGTGCAGGCGTCGGGCCATGGTCTTCGCTCCTCTGGCTGGGTGTCTGTGTCTGCCGGCTGCAGCAATTGCGCAGCAGGAAGGTCGAAAGCCGCTGGACGGCGGCGAACTCCGCGGTATGGACCAGCCGCCGGCCCTCGCGCGCCGCCCGCACCAGGCCTGTCCGCTTCAGGTGGTCCAGGTGGTGCGACAGCGTCGTCCAGGGGATGGAGAGCTCCGCCGACATGGTCGAGGCGTCGGCCCCCTCCGGCCCGCATTCCACCAGGAACTGCAGGATGGCGAGGCGGCTCTCATGGCCCAGGGCGGCGAAGGCTTCGGCTGCGGTCAAATTATCCATATCACTAGATATATAGATAATTCGGCGCGCGTCAATGCCCTCCGAACCCCTGTACCGGGCGGGGGCGGCGGGTGTCGCTCTCGACCGCGTCATGCCCGCCCTGTGCGGGCATCCGGCAATGCAACGGACCTGCGGCGAAGCCGCTCCGGACCCCCGCACGGGGGCGGGGGTGACCGTACGACGCGTCAGTCCGGTGCGTTGCCGGGTTTCCACTTGATGGAGCAGCCCATGGAGGGGACCTGGTCCGCCGGCGCCTCGCCGCCCGCAGCGACGGCCTTCATGGCCTCGACCAGATCGCGCACCGCACCCGGCTTCGGCGTGATCCCCCCTTCGGCCAGCCGGCCGCGGTAGACCAGCTTCAGGTCGCGGTCGAAGCCGAACAGGTCGGGCGTGCAGACGGCGCGATAGGCCTTAGCGACTTCCTGGCTCTCGTCGATCAGATAGGGGAAGTCGAAGCCGTGCTGCGCGGCGAAGGCGGCCATCTTCTCCGGCGCGTCGTCGGGATAGGCGCGGTAGTCGTTGGGCATGATGCCGACCGTGGCGACGCCTGCGCGTTCCAGTTCGCGCGCGTCCGCCGCCAGATCCTCGGCCACCGCCTTCACATAGGGGCAGTGATTGCAGATGAAGGCGATGACGGTGCCGTTCTCGCCTTTCAGATCGGCGAGCGAGCGGGTCTCGCCGCCGGGTTCGGGCAGGCTGAAGTCCGCTGCCGTCCAGCCGAGTTCACCTGCAGGGGTTTCGGTCAAGGCCATTCGGGGCCTCCCTCTGGCTGAAGGAAGCCCCGATGGTGACAGGTGCGGCCCGCGAAGGCCAGTGGCGGCTCAGGCGGCGCGGACGCCCTCCAGAAAACGCGAGACCACCTGTTTGAGCTCGCCCGAGGAGGCGTTGAGCGAACCGGAGCGGTCCAGCACCAGCGTCGCTGCGCTGCCGGTCTGGCTGGAGGCCTGGGAGAGCTGCTCGATCGCTTCCGAGACCGAGCGCGTGCTCTCCGCCGCCTGGCGGGTGCTGCGCGAGATCTCGTTGATCGAGGCGATCTGCTCCTCCACAGCCGACGCCACCACCGTGTTGGTCGTGTGCAGCTCCTGGATCCGGGTCTTGATCTCCTTGATCGCGTCGACCGAGTTGTTCGAGGCGTCGCGGATGTTGTCGACCTTGCGGCGGATGTCGATCGTCGCCTCCGCCGTCTGGTCGGCCAGGTTCTTCACCTCGGTGGCCACCACCGCGAAGCCCCGCCCGGCGTCGCCCGCCCGGCTGGCCTCGATGGTCGCGTTCAGCGCCAGCAGGTTGGTCTGTTCGGCGATGTCGCTGATCAGCTCCACGATCGAGCCGATCTCGGCCGCCGTCAGCGACAGCGACGACATGGTCTCGTCGGTGCGCTCGGTCTGCGCCGCGGCCTGCTCGGCCGCGCTCGCCGCCTGGCTGACCTTCTCGCCCACCTCGTTGACCGCCGCCGCAAGCTGCTCGGCCGCCGCCGAGACCGACTGCACGTGCTCGGTCGTCGCCCGGGCCGCATCGGCCACTTCCTGCGCCTGGCCGCTGGCGGATTCCGCCATGCCCGACATTTCCTGCGCCGTCGAACGCATGTCCCCGGCGGCGCCGGCGACGCTGTCGACCACACCGATGACGCCCGATTCGAAGCCGTCGGCCAGGTCGTGCATGGCCTTTCGCTTCTCCTCGGTGGCGCGGCGTTCATTCTCTACCTTCTCGGCCTCGAGTCGCCGCATCTCCCGGGCGTTCAGCTTGAACACCTCGACGGCGCGGGCCATGCGGCCGATCTCGTCATGCTGCTTCGTCGCCGGAATATCCGTCTCCAGCTCGCCCTCCGTAAGCCGGCCCATGGCGCCAGCCAGGGCCTTCAGGCTACGGACGATGATCCGGCCGACGAACAGCCAGCCGATCAGCACCGCCGCGGCGACGGCAATGGCGGAGACGATGGCCAGCACCAGGGTGTTGCGTTCGATCTGCTGCTCGACGGCGCGGGCGGTGCCGTCTCCGGAGCGGATCGCCTGATCGACGATCGCCGCCACAGACGACGCCATGCGCACCGAGGATTCGCGGGTGTCGGCCAGCGCCTGGGCCACTTCGGCCTCCGCTTCCAGTTCCGCGATGCGCAGCTTCGGCACGCCGGTCGCGCCCTTGAGAATGGACAGCATGTCCTCGATCGCTGGCGCGATCGCCGTGGTGTCGTCGATGGAGACGTCCCACAGGGCGCTTTCCAGGTCTTCCTCGCCCCGGGCCAGGCGCTCGACGATCGGCGCCAGTGCTTCGGCGTTCGGCTGGTTCGCCGCTGCGGCCAGCAGGCCGCCGATCAGGTTGGCGTGGCTCTGCACGTTCAGCAGGCCGCGGATGCGCGCGACATCATTGTCGACCAGGTCCGAAATCGTCGCCGCGGTCTCGTCGGCGACGTTCTCGCCGCCGATCAGCAGGTTGAAGGTGGCGTTGTCGACCACGACGGCCGTGGCTGCGCCGAACTCCTTGAGCAGGCTGTCCAGTTCGGCATCGAAGGCTTCGCGCCGCGCCCGGATCTGATCCATCTGCTCGGAGCTCATGCGCCAGGCGTTCAGTTCGTCGTTGCGGATCTCGAAGAAGCCGCCTTCGGAACCCAGGCCGACGATCAGGCCGGCAAGCCGTCGCAGTTCCTCGCTCTCCTCATTGGCGGGCAGGGGCTCCAGGGCGCGGGCCATCGATTGGGCGGCCGCAGTGTAGCGTTCGCGCAGCGGCTGCAGCTCCTCCGGCTTCACCACCAGTTCGGCCTCGGCGAAGATCAGGGTGATCTCCTTGCCGTAGACGCTGACCTGCAGGCCGGCGTGAAGCGCGGCGACCTCGGTGTCCATCAGATGGGCGACGCCCTCGCGGTTGCGCCCGGTCGCCGCGCCGATGGCGACGTCGAGTTGCGCGCGCGCTTCCTCCACCTTCGGTTCGAGAATCCCCAGCAGTGTTTCGTGCATGGCCGCGGCGCGGGAGACGCCGGCCTGCTTCTGCGCGCCAAGTTCCAGGCGGCGGGCGACCGCGTCGTCCAGTGTCTGCAGATGACTGGAGAAATCCTGCGCCAGGGTGCGGACCTGGTCCACGCCCTCGATCCGCATGCCTTCGATGCTGGCGATACCGTCGTTGAGGCGTTGCATCTCGCTGTCCAGCAACGCCCGCGCCTCCATGCGCGCTTCGGGCGTCGCCACACCGGCGAGCCGCGGCGCGGCGGCGGAGATCCGCTCGCCGGTCAGGGCGAGTTGCTGTGACTCGACGATGGTCGGCACGGACACGCGGGTCAGACGCTGCAGCGCGTCGTCGGCCTCCCGGAAGGAGAGCACCGCCAGCGTGCCGGCGGCCACGGTCATCAGCGCAATGGCGCCGAAGGCGAGGTAAAGCTTGCCGCCGACGCCCATGTGCCGGATGCCGAGAATGCGTTTCCAGCCGCGGCGCGCATCGTCGCCGGCGGCCTTGCCGACGCCGGGCAGCATCGCCTCGCTCAGGCTGGAATGATCAACGGGTGCGTTCATCGCTCAATCCCCTCGTACTGGGGCCCGGGGCCGGCCCCGCCCGGCGGGCGGGACCGGCGGCGGGACACGGTCAGGAGCCGGTGTGGATGGCCGTGAAACTCGAGGCGCTCTCGATCACGGTCATGAAGATTTCGTCCATGCCCTGGTTGTCGCCTTCGCCGAAGGTCAGCGCGACGCCGTCCAGGTCGAAGCTTCCGGTGGCGTAGACGGCGTCGAGCAGGCCCGCGCGGGTCGGTTCGGGACCGGCCTTCTCCATCGCCGCGACCAGCAGCCGGCCGACGATGTAGCCCTCGAAGGAGACGAAGCCCGGTTCGGCCCCGGGATCCCGGGCCTTGAGCGCCTGGTGATAGCGCGCGACCAGCGGCATGTCGGTGTTCCAGGGGAAGGGAACCACCTGGGTGATATAGACGCCGCGGCCGTCATCGCCGAGTTCCTTGGCCAGCGCGCTGGAACCGACGAAGGAGATGGTCACGAACGGGACGTCCATGCGGGTCTTCTTCGCCAGCTTGACGAATTCGGCGATCGGCTTGTAGGCGCCGACCATGACGATGGCGTCGGGCTCGCCCTTGCGGATCTGCAGCAGCGCCGACTTCACCGCCGTGGTGTTGCGCTTGTAGGTGCCCTCGGCGACCAGCTTCATGCCGCGCTGCTCCAGCGCCTTGGTCACACCGGCCAGGCCGACACGGCCGAAGCTGTCGTCCTGATAGAGGATGGCGATGCGGCTGGCCTTCTTCTCGGCGGTCAGGAAGGCGATCCACTTCTCCGCCTCGGCGTCGTAGGTGCCGCGGACGTTGATGACGTTGCGGTTCTCCGGGGCGCGCAGGAAGCCGGCGCCGGTGAAGGGGCCGAAGAACGGCACCGCGTTTTCGGTGGCGATGGGCTGCGCGGCCTTGGAGGTCGGGGTGCCCACCTCGCCGACCAGGGCGAAGACCTTGTCCTCGCCGATCAGGCGGTTGGTGTTGGCGATGGCCTTGTCCGGCTCGTAGCTGTCGTCATAGCTGACCAGGTCGAAGCGGCGGCCATGCACGCCGCCGGCCTCGTTCGCCTCGTGAAAGGCGGCCTCGATGCCGAGACGCATGCCGAGGCCGAGCGCCTGGGCCGGGCCCTCGAAGGCGGCCGACTGGCCGAAGACGACGCGATCGGCTTCGACGCCGTCTTCCGCGGCGGCGGCAAGGGGCAGGCCGGCCGCGAATACGGCCAGGGCGCCGGCGACAGCGCCGCCCC
Source organism: Minwuia thermotolerans (assembly GCF_002924445.1). NCBI lineage: Bacteria > Pseudomonadati > Pseudomonadota > Alphaproteobacteria > Minwuiales > Minwuiaceae > Minwuia > Minwuia thermotolerans. The sequence goes on along the minus strand of NZ_PIGG01000034.1, from coordinate 169,420 downwards.
TCACGACCTTGTGGATCGAATTCATGTGGCGGTTCCTCCGTAGCTTATTGTCGTGGCCGACATTACGGAGGCGGAACCTTTAAGATTCGCTGAACCGGCGCGCGGAAAGCCGCAGGATCGCTGGACGGTTCCGTCCGGGCAAGGAAACTGTCGGCGCGCTTTTCCAGTTCGTTCAGTCACTTGACCGGGTCGAAAGCACCGCCGCAGCTTCGTCATGCCCGAGGCCGGTGCATCGCCGCCCGGACACATGCGCATTCGCGCCGCCCCGGCTTCGCGTTATGATGCGCGCGGGGAGGACAGTTGCATGGACGCAATCGCGATTACCGGAACGGGCGTGGTTTCGGCGCTGGGCAGTTCGGTCGACAGGTTCCACCAGGGCATGCTCGCCGACCGCAGCGGCATCGCCCTGGCGCCCTGGTGCGATCCCGAGCGCGATGGCGGCAAGGTGTTCTGGGGCACGGTCACGGACTTCGATCCGCTGGACTGGATGGACGCGAAGATCGCCGACGGCAGCGACCTCTTCGCGCAGTTCGCGCTGGCCGCCGCGCAGCAGGCCATGCAGCAGGCCGGGCTGCACGATGGCGGCTACGACGCCGAACGGCTGGGCGTGGTCCACGGCACGTCGGGCGGCGGCGTCCGCGCCTTCCAGAAGGCACAGTACATGCTGGATACCCAGGGGCCGGAGGCCGTGCCGCGCAAGACCCAGCTGCAGGTCTGGGCCAACATGGCGGCGGGCCAGATCTCGCTGCGCTACCGCCTGCACGGGCCCAACCTGACGGTGACCACCGCCTGCGCCAGTTCGCTGGACGCCATGGGCACGGCGGCGCGGCTGATCCGCGCCGGCGAGGCCGACATCGTGATCGCCGGCGGCACCGAGGGCGGCATCTCCGCGGCCGGCGGCAAGCCCGACGGGGACTTCGTGCCGGCCATGTACTACGCCGGCGGCGCCTACGGCATGGAAGGCGCCTCCGACGACCCGCGCCGGGTCATGCTGCCCTTCGACGTCAAGCGCCAGGGCATCGTCGTCGGCGAGGGCTCGTCCATCGTCGTGCTGGAGCGCGAAAGCCACGCGAAGGCGCGCGGCGCGAAGATCCTGGGCTATTTCCGAGGCTACGGCTCGCTGTCGGACAGCTTCCATCCCTCCTCCCCCGACCCGAGCGGGCAGTGGGAGGCGAAGGCGATGGAGAAGGCCATTCAATCGGCCGGCATGAGCCCTTCGGACGTCGGCGGCCTGGCCGCCCACGCCACGGCGACGCCGAAAGGCGACACCGCCGAGATCGCGGCGATCAACCGGGTCCACGGCCGGGGGCGATCCGCGCCGCTGCCCGTGACCGCGCCGAAAGGCCATTTCGGCCATTCCGGGGCGTCCTCGGGCGGGATGGCGCTGATCGAGCTGCTCTGCGGCATGGCCGACGGCGTCTTCGTCCACACGTCGAACACGGACGAGCCGGACCCGGCGGCCGAGTTCGAGCTGGTGATTGGGAAGCCGAAGAAGCTCGACTTCGACGTCGCCCAGATCAATTCCTTCGGCTTCGGCGGCCAGAACGCGTCCGTGGTCATCAGCCGGAGTTGAGGAAACGATCCAGATCGCTCACCCGTCCCGCGACTTGATCGCGGGACCCAGAGGGATGCGATGCAGAACCGGGCCCCGGGATCGAGTCCCGGGGCACGAGACACACTGAAGGGGAGGAACGAATGTCCGGAAAACTCGAAGGCAAGGTCGCAGCGATCACCGGCGGCGCGTCGGGCATGGGGCGGGCGACGGTGCTGCGCTATCTGCAGGAAGGCGCATCGGTCGTCGTCAACGACATGAACCAGGCCAATGGCGAGGCCACGATCAAGGCCGCCGAAGAGGCCGGCGCGGGCGACCGGGTCGCGTTCGTGCGCGGCGACGTCTCGAAGGAAGCCGACATCGAGAAGCTGGTCGGCACCGCCGTCGACCGCTTCGGCCGGCTCGACATCATGTTCAACAACGCCGGCGTGGGCGGGGCCTTCGGGCCGATCACCGAGACCACGGTCGACGAATGGGACTACACCTTCCACGTGCTGGTGCGCGGTGTCTTCCTGGGCATCAAGCACGGCGTGCGGCAGATGAAGCAGCAGGGCCAGGGCGGCGCGGTGATCAACACCGCCTCCATCGCCGGCCTGTCGGGCGGCGCGGGCTCCAGCGCCTATTCGGCGGCCAAGGCGGCCGTGACCAACCTGACGCGGGCGCTGACCACCGAGCTGGCGCAGGACCGCATCCGCATCAACTCCATCGCGCCGGGCATCATCCGCACGCCGCTGTTCCACGCCAACCGGGCCGAGCAGATGGAGGAAATGGCGCGCGAGATCACCCCCTGGCCGGACCTCGGCGAGGGCAGCGACATCGCCGGCGCGGCGGTCTTCCTGGCTTCGGACGACGCCGGCTTCGTCACCGGCCACACCCTGGTGGTCGACGGCGGCGCGCTGGCGTCCTCGCCGGGATTCTGGCGCAAAGTCGACAACACGGTGCTCAAGCAGCGTTCCGGCATCAACCGGGGCAGCACCGGCGACAAGTCGGAGGCGCGCTGAAGCGGTTCTTCCCCGGAACGGATAACCCCCGGGCCGCTACCATCAGGGGATGGCGGCAAGGGGTAACGGAACCATGGCGGACATGGAACTTCGGCGCGGCGCGGCCACGCCGGCGGCGGCGCGCGAGCTACAGGCTTTGCTCAACCGCGTCGGCGCGGCCATCGTCGAGGATGGCGACTTCGGCCCGGCGACGGAGCGGGCGGTGATCTACGCCCAGGGCCTCGCCCGCCAGCCGGCGAACGGCGCCGCCGATGCGGCGCTGCGGCGCTGGCTGGCGGCCCGGCCGGCGCCCTCCCCCGAGATTCCGGCGTCCTGCCTCGCCCTGGTCGTCCGCCACGAGGTCACAAGCCGGGAGCACTATGAACGCAGGCTGCGGCGTCCGGTCTGGCCGGAGGGCGAATCGGGAATCACCGTCGGCGTCGGCTACGATCTGCGCTTCCACGAGGCCGAGGCCTTCCGGGGGCTGATCCGGAACGACCATGTGGACCTGCTGAAGTCTGTCGAAGGCCGCCGCGGCAGCCCGGAGCTGGCCGCCCTGGTCGCCGGGGCCGAGGTGCCGTGGCGGGCCGCCTGGCGCGTCTTCTGCGCGCGCTCCACGCCGGAATTCGTCGCCCGCGCGCGCGCCGCCTTCCCGAATTTCGACGCGTTGCCGGGCCTCTGCCGGGGCGCGCTGTTCTCACTGGTGTACAATCGCGGCGCCAGCATGAAGGATACCGACAGCCGCCGGGAGATGCGGGAGATCCGCGACCTGATGTCCGATGGCGGCCGCGCCGCCCTTTCCCGCGTCCCGCGGCGCATTAGATCGATGAAACGGCTCTGGCCCGGGCTGGCGGGCCTGAGACGGCGGCGCGACGACGAGGCGGACCTGTTCGAACGCGGCCTCGCGCAACAACGACAAGAGGCATGAGATCCATGGGAGGACCGAGGTCATGAAGTTCGGGACGTTCCACTTTCCGACCCACTACGGCATCGACATCGCGGAACTGGCGAAGGCGCTGGAGGACCGCGGCTTCGAAAGCCTGTTCGTCTGCGAGCACACGCACATTCCGGTCAGCCGGCGCACGCCCTTCCCCGGCGGCGGCGATCTGCCGGACCGCTATTACCACACCTACGATCCCTTCGTCGGGCTGAGCTTCGCGGCGGCGGCGACCGAGACCCTGCGACTCGGCACCGGCATCTGTCTGCTGCCCCAGCACGACCCGATCGTCACCGCCAAGGCGACGGCGACGCTGGACCTGCTCTCAGGGGGCCGCTTCGAGTTCGCTCTCGGGGCCGGCTGGAACGCCGAGGAGATGGAGAACCACGGCGTCGAGTACCACACCCGCTTCAAGGTGATGGAGGACAAGATCAAGGCCATCAAGGCGCTCTGGACGGAGGAGCACGCCCAGTATCACGGGCCGTTCGTGGACTTCGATCCGGTCATCTCCAGCCCGAAGCCGGCGCAGAGTCCGCACCCGCCGGTCCTGTTCGGCGGCGAGACCGACCACACGCTCAAGCGCGTCGTGCAGCTGGGCGACGGCTGGTTCCCGCGCGCGGGTCCGAAGTTCGAGCCCGCCGAGGGCATGGCGCGACTGAAGCGCATCGCCGAGGAACACGACCGCAAGCCTTCGGACTTCACCGTCAGCGTCTTCCGCGCCCCGCCCGATGCGGCGGCGCTGGAATCCTGTCGCGAGGCCGGCATCGACCGGGTGCTGTTCGACGTCCCCGACGAGGGCCGCGACGCGGTGCTGGAACTGCTGGACAAGTACGCGAAACTGATCGAGTAGAAACCGCCCACCTGGGGATGGCAGGGTCGGCCAGGTGGGCGGCCCGGACTTTCCGACATTTGCCCAATCTGGCGAATCGCGGGGAATAGTCCGTCCGGCCGGTCCGGAATGCGACAGACACCCAGTCCACGGGGTTCCGCCCCCATGCTTGCCGTCGCTGCCCGGTTCATTCGGGCAGCCCATGACGGCGCATGAAGCCGGATCGCCTCAGGCGTAGGGTACCGCGATCTTGCCGATCTTCTCGCGGGCGATGATCATCTTCTGGATCTGCGCCGTGCCGTCGCCGATCTGCAGGCCCATGATGTCGCGCAGGCGCTGCTGGTGCGGGGTGTCCTTCGCGTAGCCCATGTGGCCGTGCAGCAGGATGCACTGGTGCACAGTCTCGAAGGCGGTCTGCGGGGCGAACCACTTGCACATCGCTGCCTCGGCCGTGTGCTTCAGGCCCTGATCGCGCAGCCACAGCGTCTGGTAGCAGAGCAGTTCGGCGGCGCGGAGCTTGGTCTCGGCCACGGCCAGCGGCTCGGTGACGCCCTGGTATTTCGCGATCGGATGGCCGAAGGCGGTGCGCTGCTGCACCCATTCCCAGGTCTCCTCCAGGGAGGCCTTCGCGCAGCCGATGACCTGCAGGCCGATCAGCGCCCGCGAATAGTCGAAGCCGGCCATCACCTCGCGGAACCCCGCACCTTCGGCGCCCAGGCGGTGCTCGTCGCTGACCCGGACATCGTCGAAGAAGACCGAGCCGCGGCCCACCGCCACCGAACCCACGTCCTCGAATGTGGAAGTGGAGACGCCGGGGGCGTCCATCGGCACCAGGAAGGCGGTGACGCCGCGCGCCCCGTCCTCCGGCGTGCCGGTCCGGGCGACGGCGATGATCCACTTCGCCTGGGCGGCGCAGGATATCGAGGTCTTCTCCCCGTTCAGGACGTAGCCCGCATTCGTGCGCTCCGCCTTGGTGACCAGATTGGCCGCGTCGGAGCCGCCGCGCGGCTCGGTCAGGCCGAGCGCGATCAGGTCCTGGCCCGAGGTGAGCCGGGGCACGCAGGCGTTCTTCATCGCCTCGGAGCCGTGGCTGGCGACGATGTCGCCCAACAGCGAGGTCAGCAGCGGCGCATAGGAGACCGACAGATCGCCCCAGCCGATCTGCTCGATCAGCATGCCCGACGTGACGCCGTCGATGCCGGAGCCGCCATATTCCATCGGCAGATCGGCGCCGAGCAGGCCGAGCGCGCCCATTTCCTCCAGCAGGCCGTCCTCGAACCCGCCTTCGGCCTCGCGCGCCTGGTAGCGCGGCTGGAGCCGGTCGGCGGCGAAGCGCCGGGCGGTGTCGCGGAACGCGCGCTGTTCCTCGGTAAAACCGAATTCCATGGCCCGGATCCTCCCCTGATCAGGCTGAATGTCGCCGTGGCCGGCGCTACTGGCCGCAATTGCTGCAGGGCGTGCCCGGCGCGGTGAAGGCGCCGCAGTTGCCGCACTTCACCAGATCGACCGCCTGGCCGTCCGATTCGGTTCCACGCCCCTTCTTCCGCGTCTTCCGCGCCGCCGGCTGGCGTCCGTCGGAGGCCCGGGAGATCATCTTGAAGCCGTAGAGCACGGCGACGATGATCGCGATAAGCAGCAATATCTTCCACAGCATGGGGCCGGACAGTACCGGCAATCGGCAGACCTGAAAACGGCCTTTCGATTCGCCATATCGCTCACGATCTGGCATGAGTATGGCTCCCGCCGAGACTGGATGAAGACAGGACGACGTTGGCCTTTCCCAAGCACTTCCTGGATGAACTGCGCGCCCGCACGAACGTCGTGGAGCTGGTCGGCCGGCGCGTCCAGTTGAAGAAGCGGGGCCGCGACCACTGGGGCTGCTGCCCCTTCCACGGCGAGAAGACCGCCTCCTTCAAGGTTTCCGAGGACCGCGACGACTATCACTGCTTCGGCTGCGGCGCCCACGGCTCGGCCTTCGACTTCGTCATGCAGATCGAGGGACTGTCCTTCCCCGAGGCGGTGGAGCGCCTGGCCGAGGCCGCCGGCATGGAAGTGCCGAAGATGCAGCCGGAGGACCGCCAGAAGGCGGACCGCATGTCGCGCCTGGCCGAGGCCAACGAGGCGGCGGCGAAATGGTTCACCGCTCAGCTTCACGGCGCGGCCGGGGCGGAGGCGCGCGCCTATCTGGAGCGCCGGGGCGTCGGCGCGAAGGCCGTCGGCGATTTCCGCCTGGGCTTTGCGCCGGACCGCAATGACGGGCTGAAGTCGGCGCTGCTTGACCGCGACTTCACCGAGGCGGAGCAGATCGAGGCCGGCCTGATCGCGAAGCCCGATGATGGCCGGGCGGCCTATGACCGTTTCCGCAACCGCCTGATGTTTCCCATCGCCGACCGCCGGGGCCGGGTCATCGCCTTCGGCGGCCGGGCGCTGGGCGAGGCGCGGGCGAAGTACCTGAACAGCCCCGAGACGCCGCTGTTCCACAAGTCCCGCGCGCTCTACAACCTGGCCATGGCGCGGGAAGCGGCGCGCGACGCCGGCACCGTGATCGTGGCCGAGGGCTACATGGACGTGATCGCGCTGGCCGAAGCCGGTTTCCGCCACGCCGTCGCGCCGCTGGGCACCGCGGTGACCGAGGAACAGATCGCCCTGCTCTGGCAGATGACCGCCGAGCCCGTGTTCTGCCTGGACGGCGACGCGGCCGGCCTGCGCGCGGCGCAACGGGCCGCCGAACGCGCGCTGCCGATCCTGAAACCGGGCAAGTCGCTGCGCTTCGCGCTGTTGCCCGAAGGCCTCGATCCCGACGACATGGTGCGCAGCCAGGGCCCGGACGCCATGCGCGAACTGCTGGGCCGGACCGCCGGCATCGCCGAGACGCTCTGGCGCGCGGCGACAGCGGACCGCGAACTGGGGACGCCCGAACGGCGCGCGGCCCTGGAGAAGGATCTCGAACGCCTGGCCTTCCAGATCGCCGACGAGACCATCCGCCGTCACTTCCTGGACGATTTCCGCGCCCGCGCCCGCGCCGCCTTCCGGCGTCCGTCAAGGCGCGACGACCGGCCCTGGCGTCCCGGGCAACCGGGCCAGCGCGGCTTTCGCCGCGAGGAGGAAGACCTGACGGCGCTGCGGGCCTCCCTGCCCGCCAACGCCGGCCGCGTGCCCGAGGAAACCATCGTCGCCGCGCTGCTGGCCTGGCCGGAACTGCTCGAGGAATTCGGCGAGCAACTGGATGCGTTGCAATTGCGCCACGATGATCTGGATCGGGCGCTCGTCATCATGCGCGACGCGGCGATGCGGCAGGCGGAGCTTGACAGCGGCGCGTTGTCACGCCATCTCCTTGCGGCTGGCTACGAACGATTGATCGCGCGCCTGAGTGCGCCGAACGCCGCTAGGCTGAGCTTCAAGAGCCGCAAGGATACTCCCTACAGCGAGATAAGGGAGCAATTCGACGCAACGCTGCACCACTATCGCATCGAGGCGGTGCAGGAGGAGTTGAATGAGGCGGTTACCATTGCCCGACGGGAACTGAGCGCCGAGGCGTTCGACCGGGTATCCGCGCTCAAGTTGGAGTTGGACCGCCTCATGGCCAGCGAGCCGACCGCAAGCGGCGTCGCCCGGGCCGAGGCGTGAACAGAAACGACAGGACACACATGGCCACCAAAGCTTCCGAGAAAGAAACCGCCGCTGCGCCCGAACAGCGCGACGGACCGCTGCTCGACGTCGCCAAGCAGGACATGAAGAAATTCATCGCCAAGGCGAAGGAGCGGGGCTACGTCACCTATGACGAGCTCAACAAGGCCCTGCCGCAGGATCAGGTTTCATCGGAGCAGATCGAGGACATCATGGCCATGCTCTCGGAAATGGGCATCAACGTCATCGAGTCCGAGGAGCAGGAAGAGCAGGCCGACGAGACCAAGCAGGAGGTCGCCACGACGTCCGGCAACTCCTCCGAGGCCGCCGAGCGCACCGACGATCCGGTGCGCATGTACCTGCGCGAGATGGGTTCGGTCGAACTGCTCTCCCGCGAAGGCGAGATCGCCATCGCCAAACGCATCGAGGCCGGCCGCGAAGCCATGATCGGCGGCCTCTGCGAAAGCCCGCTGACCATGCGCATGCTGGTCGAATGGCGCGACGAGATCGTCGCCGGCAACATGCTGCTGCGCGACGTCATCGATCTGGAAAGCACCTACGGCAAGCCCGAGGGCCCGTCGGCGAGCGACGACGATTCCGACGACGAGAACGATGGCGACGCCGAGAAGTCCGGCGCCGGGAAGTCCGGCGACGAGGCCGGGTCCGCCGAGGCGAAGACCGGCGCGCCGGCCAAGGATGCCGACAACGACAACGACGAGTCGTCCGCCTCCACCAGCGACGACGATGACGACGATTTCGACGACACCACGCTCTCGCTCGCGGCGATGGAAGAGGCGCTGAAGCCGGAGATGCTCGAGCAGTTCGACGAGATCGCGAAACTGTTCAAGCGCGTCGACCGCGCCCAGGAGAAGCGGGTCCAGGCGGCGCTGGACGGCGAGGAAGTCTCGGTTTCCTCTGACCGGCGCTATCAGAAGCTGCACGGCGAGATCGTCGAGAAGATGAAGTCGATCCGCTTCAACAATCCGCGCATCGAGATGCTGGTCGAGGAGCACTACCTGCTGAACAAGCGGCTGATGGCCGCCGACGGCAAGCTGCTGCGCCTGGCCGAGAAGCATGGCGTCGACCGCCAGGAGTTCCTCGACGCGCACTACGATTCCGAGCTGGACGAGAACTGGACCGCAGAGGTCGCCAAGAAGGGCAAGCCCTGGATGGCCTTCGCCTCCAACGAACTGGAGCGCGTCGAGGCCCTGCGCGACGAGTTCCGCATCGTCGCCGCGCTGGCCGGTCTGACCATCAGCGACTTCCGCCGCATCGTCTCCACGATCCAGCAGGGCGAGCGCGACGCCCGCCGGGCCAAGAAGGAGATGGTGGAGGCGAACCTGCGCCTGGTCATCTCCATCGCCAAGAAGTACACCAACCGCGGCCTGCAGTTCCTGGACCTGATCCAAGAAGGCAACATCGGCCTGATGAAGGCGGTGGACAAGTTCGAGTACCGCCGCGGCTACAAGTTCTCCACCTACGCCACCTGGTGGATCCGCCAGGCGATCACCCGTTCCATCGCCGACCAGGCGCGCACCATCCGCATTCCCGTGCACATGATCGAGACCATCAACAAGCTGGTCCGCACGGGCCGGCAGATGCTGCACGAGATCGGCCGCGAGCCGACCCCGGAGGAACTGGCCGAGAAGCTCGGTATGCCGCTGGAGAAGGTCCGCAAGGTGATGAAGATCGCCAAGGAGCCGATCAGCCTGGAGACGCCGATCGGCGACGAGGAAGACAGCCATCTGGGCGACTTCATCGAAGACAAGAACGCCATCCTGCCGATCGAGAGCGCGATCCACTCCAACCTGCGCGAGACCACGACCCGCGTGCTGGCCAGCCTGACCGCCCGCGAGGAACGCGTCCTGCGCATGCGCTTCGGCATCGGCATGAACACCGACCACACCCTGGAGGAGGTCGGCCAACAGTTCTCGGTCACCCGCGAGCGCATCCGCCAGATCGAGGCCAAGGCGCTGCGCAAGCTCAAGCACCCCTCGCGGTCGCGCAAGCTGCGCAGCTTCCTCGACAACTGAACCGACTGCTGACCGGCGTCCCTCCCCTCCTTGTCATGCCCGCCGCCATCCGGCGCGCGGGCATCGAGGGCCCATGGGGCTCCGGGATCCGGTTTCTGCCGATCCCCGAGTGGCGCCAAAGCCATCGGGGATGACGTCAGGACGATGCAGCCCTGAGCCGCGCCGGCGACCCATTCCCTTGCGCCCGGCAATCGGCTAGCTATCGGACTGGTTGTTCCTGGGGAGGGGAGCCTTTGGCTCATCGTCACGTGCTGGACGGCGTCACCGTCCTGGATTTCACGCAGTTCATCGCCGGTCCGGCCTGTACCCGCCTGATGGCGGAGATGGGTGCGGAGGTGATCAAGATCGAGGTCGCCCCCAACGGCGATCTCTGCCGCGTCCTGCCCGTGCTGCGGGAGGGACGCTCGGCCTATTTCGTCCAGCACAACCAGGGCAAGAAGTCGGTCTGCGTCGACCTGCGCAACCCGGACGCGATCGAGCTGCTCAAGGGGCTGATCGCCCAGGCGGACGTGGTCATCGAGAACTTCTCGCCCGGCGTGATCGGCCGCCTCGGCCTCGGCTGGGACGTGGTCCATGCGGTCAATCCGAAGGCGATCATGTGCTCGATCTCGGCCTTCGGCCAGTCGGGACCGCTGAAGGACCTGCCGGGCTTCGACTACATCGCCCAGGCCTTTTCCGGGGTGACCTCCATGATCGGCGACCCGGACGGCAAGCCGCCCCTGGCGGGACTGGCCGTCGGCGACGTCGGCACCGCCATCTCGGCGCTGGCGGCCATCAACGGCGCGCTGTTCCACCGCGAGCGCACCGGCGGGGACGGGCAGTATCTCGACATCTCGCTGGTCGATTTCTACTTCCACGCTCACGAGATCAACGTGCAGACCTATTCGATGTCGGGCGACACGCCCCATCGTTCGGGCAGCCTGCATCCGCTGGTGGCGCCGCTCGGCATCTACCAGGCGAAGACCGGCTTCATCGTCATCGTGGCCATCGGCGAGCAGTGGGAACGGCTATGCCGCGCCATGGAGCGTCCCGATCTGCGCGAGGACACGCGCTTCGCCACGCCCGAGAAGCGGCTGGAAAACCGCGAGACCCTGTCCGACCTGATCGAGGCCTGGCTGGGCGGTTTCGAATCGGACGCCGCCGCCATCGCCGCGCTGGAGAAGGCCCGGGTGCCGGTGGCGCCGGTGCTGAGCGTCGCGGAGGCGACCAACCACCCGCACCTGATCGGCCGCGGCACCGTGCGCACGATCCACGACCGCGGCGTCGGCACCTTCCGCATTCCCGGCATGCCGCTCCGCTTCTCCGACTTCCCCGGCGAACTGGAACTGACGGCGCCGTTTCTGGGCGAGCACAACACCGAGGTGCTGCAGAGCCGGCTGGGCCTCGACGACGCGCGGCTGGCCGCGCTGCGCGAAGCCGGCGTGCTGGTGGAAGCGCGGCGCTGACCGCCTCCGCCGCGCCGTCCGGTCGGGCCCGGTTGGATCGCGGCCGTCCAGCGCCTACAGTAGTGCGGCCTGCCGCGATCTGGAGTAGCTGTCATCGCCATGGGTGAATCCGAGGAGAGCGCCGACGCCTTCACCCTGAAGGTGACAGGCGACATCTCGACCGTCGCCGCCGGGGACTGGGACGCCTGTGCGGGCGGTGACAATCCCTTCGTCTGCCACGCCTTTCTGCTGGCGCTCGAGGAATCCGGCTGCGCCAGCGCCGAGGAGGGCTGGATGCCGCAGCACCTGCTGCTGGAGGATCCCGCGGGGCGGCTGGTCGGCGCGGCGCCCATGTACGTGAAATCCCACAGCCAGGGCGAGTACGTCTTCGATCACGGCTGGGCCAACGCCTTCGAGCGCGCCGGCGGGCGCTATTACCCGAAGCTGCAGATCGCCGTGCCCTTCACGCCGGCCACGGGCCCGCGCCTGCTGGTCCGCGCGGGCGAGGATCACGCCCATGTCGTGCGCATGCTGCTGCAGGGGGCGGTGCGCGTGGCCGAGCAGTTCGACGTCTCCAGCCTGCACGTCACCTACCCCACCGAAGCCGAGGCGGAGATCGGCCGCGAGTTCGGCCTGCTCCACCGCACCGGCGAGCAGTTCCACTGGTTCAACGAGGGCTACGCGGATTTCGACGCCTTCCTCGCCGCGCTTTCGTCACGCAAGCGCAAGGCCATCCGCAAGGAGCGCCGCGAGGCGCTCGCCAACGGCATCGAGGTCGAGGAAGTCACCGGCGACGCCCTGAGCGAGGATCACTGGGACGCGTTCTACGCGTTCTACATGGACACCGGCAGCCGCAAGTGGGGCCGGCCCTATCTCAACCGGCGCTTCTTCTCGCTGCTGGGCGAGCGGCTGGGCGACCGCGTCGTGCTGATGCTGGCGAAGCGCGAAGGCCGCTACATCGCCGGCGCCCTCAATCTCGCCGGGACCCGGGCGCTCTACGGCCGCTACTGGGGCTGCGTCGAGGACCACCGCTTCCTGCACTTCGAGCTCTGCTACTACCGCGCCATCGACTGGGCCATCCGCCACGGGCTCCAGCGCGTCGAGGCGGGCGCGCAGGGGCCGCACAAGCTGGCCCGCGGCTACCTGCCGGTGACGACGCACTCGGTGCACTGGATCGCCGATCCCGGCTTCCGCCGCGCGGTCGCCGAGTATCTGGAGCACGAACGCCGCGAGGTGGAGCGGGAGATGGACTATCTCGGCGAGCTCTCGCCCTTCCGCAAGGATGGCCCCCACAAGCCGGACGAAGACGCGATCTGAAGGTCGAAGCCTCCCGCGCCCCTATTCCCGCGGCTTGACGGTCAGCTTGATCTCGATTTCGCCGGCCTGCTCGAAGATGAGTGTGACGGGAATGCGGTCGCCGGCTTCCACCTTCTGCGTCAGGCCCATGATCATCAGGTGCAGCCCGCCGGGTTCGAGTTCCGCGCCGCCGAAGGGATTGATCTCGACCGCCTCCACGGGCCGCATGCGCATCACGCCGTCGACCTCCGAGTGGCCATGCAGTTCCACCCGGTCGGCCTGCGCCGAGCGTGCGCCGACCAGCCGGTCAGGCGTCTCCTTCATCGAAATGATCTCGAAATAGCCCGCCATGACCTTCGCCATGCCGATCGGCGCGGGCGTCCATGGATCGGCGATATGGATGCCGCCCTTCTCGTAGTCGTGGGCCAGGGCCGGGCCGCAGAGCAACAGGACAATGACAAGCAGGAAGCGGCGCGGCATGTTCTCGAACTCCTCGAAGGCTGCAGGCGCTGCTTCACTAGCCCAGGCGGCGGGCGGTGCGAAGGCGGCGCGGCGTCGCTCCCCCCGGCGCATGCGCTTCGGCCGCGGTAATGGTAGGATTCCGCCGCCGCCAGGGAGAGCCGTTCATGAAGATCGCCGCAGGTCCCGTCATCGGACCGATCGAGGACTTCGGCGTCCCCGGCGCCTTCGAGGCGCTGGAAATGCGGCCGGGGGCCGTCATCACCCATCTGGCGCTGCGCTATCAGGGCTACAGCGAAACGGTCTCGAGCTTGTCCGTCGATCGCATGCCGGCGGCGCTGTTCTTCCCCGTCATCGTCAATTTCGGCTCCCGCTTCGTCATCCATCCGGCCGACGAGGACGCGGCCGCGCGGGCCCATGACAGCTTCGCCGCCGGCCTGATCGACCGCTTCACGACTGTCCGCTTCCAGGAGCGGGCGGCCTGCATGCAGGCCGATTTCTCCCCTTTCGGCGCGCGCGCCTTCTTCGGCCGCCCCCTGCACGAGCTGACCGGCCAGGTCGCGGCGCTGGAGGATGTGATCGGCCCATCGGCGCGGGAGCTGGAAGACCGCCTGCGCGCGGCGCGCGACTGGCCCGCGCGCTTCCGTCTGCTGGATGGCTTCGTCCGCGACCGGCTGGCCCGCGCCGAGGCGCCCCGGGGCGAGGTCGTCCACGCCTGGCGGCTGATCTGCGAAAGCGCCGGCGGTGTCCGCATCGGCGACGTTGCCCGCGAGGTCGGCTGGAGCCGACGCCACCTGATTCAGACCTTCCACGAAGCGGTCGGCCACCGGCCGAAGACCGTCGCCGGCATCCTGCGTTTCCAGCACGCGCTGCGTCTGGCGCATCGAAACGGCTTCGACTGGGCGGCCACCGCCTACGACGCCGGCTATGCCGATCAGGCGCATCTCGTGCGCAGCTTCGGCCGCTTCGCCGGCCTGAGTCCGACGGCCTATGTCAGGTCAAATTCGTTCAATATGCGCCAGCCCGAAGTCGGCATGCTCGACGGAACGCAATCGAACGGAGGACCGTCATGAGCGCCGATATCGAGCCGCCCCGCATCTACGCCACCCGCCGCTACCGCGACACGCGCAGCATGATCGACTGGCTGGAACAGGCCTTCGGCTTCCAGCGTCACTTCATCGTCGACGGCGAGGACGGCGGCGTCGCCCACGCACAGATCGCCTTCGGCTCCGCCATGATGATGATGGGCGATCACCGCGACGACGACTTCTCGAAGAAGGTGGGCGCGCCCGGCGGAGACGCCGGCGGCCAGTCCGTCTACATCGCCGTCGACGACGCGGATGCGCTGTACGAGCGGGCGAAGGCGGCCGGCGCCGCGATCGAGCGGGAGATCGCCGACACCCCCTATGGCAGCCGCGAATTCGGCTGCCGGGATCCGGAGGGCCAGCTGTGGAACTTCGGCACCTACTGGCCCAGGGCCCACGAGGCGCCCGAACACCCGTGACGCGGTGCCGAGCCATCTTGACATTTGCGCGTCCCCGCCAAATAGTACGCTAACGTACTAAATTGGAACCTGGGGAGGTTCGCCATGCGCCGAGACCGGCAGCTTGAACTGATGCGCCGTCTGATGAAGTACCTTGACGAGGGCTCGACGGCGAAGAAGGAGCGGATGTTCCGCAACCCGATGTCGGCCTATGCCGACCCGGAACGGCACAAGCGCGAGCGCCAGGTCTTCTTCCGCGACCGCCCCGTGCTGCTGGGCCTCACCGGCCGCATCCCCAATCCCGGCGACTATGTCACCGACGCCGTCGACGGCGTGCCGCTGATCCTGGTGCGCGACAGGCAGGGCGTCGCCCGCTGCTTCGTGAACGTCTGCCGCCACCGCGGCGCACGCCTTGTCGAGGGCGAGGGCTGCGGGCTGAAGATGTTCTCCTGCCCCTACCACGCCTGGAGCTACACCCTGGAAGGCCGGCTGAAGGGCATTCCCGACGCGCGCAGCTTCGACGAGGTGGACAAGGCCGAACACGGTCTGATCGACATCCCCGTCCGCGAATCCCATGGCCTGATCTGGGCCGGGCCGATCAACCGCGACGCGCCGGTTTCCGACAGGGATCCGCTGGGGCCGCTGGAGGGCGAGATCGAGGAATGGGGCTTCGAGAGCTACGTCTTCTATGACACCATCCGGATCGTCAGGCCGATGAACTGGAAGTTCGTGATGGATACCTTCATGGAGGGCTATCACATCTCGGCGCTGCACAAGAACACGATCGACCCGATCATCCATACCAACCTGTCGACCTTCGACGCCTATGACGACCACCACCGCATGGTGATCGCGCGCAAGACCTTCGACGAACTGCGCGGCAGGCCCGAAGAGCAGGTCGATCTGATTCCCTATGCCGGCTTCATCTACAGCCTGTTCCCGCAGGCCATGCTGATCATCCAGGGTGCGGCGAACGTGGAACTCTGGCGGGTCTCGCCGACGGGCGACAACCCGGGCGAGTGCCAGATCGAGATGACCTCCTACATCCCCGAAGCGCCGAAGTCTGAGAAGGCGGACAATTTCTGGCGCAAGAACTTCGACCTCGCCATCAAGACGGTCGAGGCGGAGGACTTCACCCTCGGCGCGACCATTCAGGAGAATGCCGCCGCGCGCCTTCAGAAGGAAGTCATATACGGCAAGAACGAGCCGTCGCTGACCCACTACCACTCCGGCATTCGCCGCCACCTGGGTCTGGACAGCCTGCCCGGCATGGAGGACTGAAAAGCGGTATGCGTCACGAAGATCAGATCCAGATGGTCCGGCGTGTCATGCGGCACGTCGAGGAAGGCACGACCTCCTACGCTCCCGGGGTCCACCGCAACCCGATCTCCGCCTATACCGACCCGGAACGTTTCAGGCGCGAGCAGGAGACCGTATTCCGCAAGTGGCCGGTGCTGATCGGCATGAGCAACCTGGTGGCGGAGCCCGGCGACTACGTGACCGAGGACATCGCCGGCATCCCGGCGATCATCGTGCGCGACAGGCAGGGCAAGGTCCGCGCCTTCCGGAACGTCTGCCGCCACCGCGGCGCGCGGCTGGTCGAGGGCGAGGGCTGCGGACTGAAGATGTTCTCCTGCCCCTATCACGCCTGGACCTACACGCTGGACGGACGGCTGAAAGGCATCCCGGACGCGAAGAGCTTCGACGAGGTGGACAGGGCGGAGCAGGGCCTGTTCGAGATGACCGCCATCGAGAAGTACGGACTGATCTTCGTCCAGCCCGAGGGCGAGCCGGTCGACATCGACGAGGCGCTGGGCGGCATGCAGCGGGATCTGGAGTCCTACGGCTTCGAAAGCTTCCACCCCTATCGCCACCTGACCATCCGGCGGAAGTTCAACTGGAAGCTCAGCCCCGAGACCTTCATGGAAGGCTACCATCTGCAGTACCTGCACAAGGACACCGTGGGGCCGATTTTCTTTTCCAACCTGATGCCGTTCGACGAATTCGGCCGCAATTCGCGCCTGGTGGTGCCGCGGCGGCGGATCATGGAACTGAAGGACCGGCCGGAGGACGACTGGAAGCTGATCCCGGAGACGGCGATCGTCTACACCTTCTTCCCCAACGTGACCTTCATCATGCAGGCCGGACATGTGGAGATGTGGCGTTCCTACCCGGATGGGGCGCCGGACCGCGCCCGCGTCGAGGTTTCCGTCTACACCCCGCAAAAGGTCGAAACCGAGAAGGCGAAGGCCTATTACGAGAAGAATATCGACCTGGCGATCGCCACGGTCGACGAGGAGGATTTCCCGCTGAGCGAGGGTATCCAGGCGGGCCACATGGCGGCGATGCAGGATCACGTGACCTATGGCCGGAACGAGCCGGCCCTGATCCACTACTGCACCACGATGGAAGCCGCGATCGCCTGACTCGCCGCTGTCGACGGGCCGGGGCAGGGCCGGTTAGGCTTTGCGAATGGACAGAGAAAAGTTCCGCAAGCTGCTGGAAGAGCGCCGCCAGGCGCTGACCGAGCTGCGCGACATGTCGGCCGAGTCCCGGCGCGCCGTGGAACTCGACCAGAGCAAGGTCGGACGCCTCAGCCGCATGGACGCGATGCAGCAGCAGGAAATGGCCAAGGCCTCCGAACAGACCCGGATCCGCGAGATCCAGCGCATCGACGCTGCGCTCAGGCGGATCGCCGACGGCGACTACGGCTACTGCACGGAGTGCGACGAGGAGATCGCCGAAAAGCGGCTCATGATCGACCCCGCCGCCGCCCGCTGCATCGACTGCGCGGAGCTGGCCTAGAGCATTCCATGAAAAATTATTGGAATCGCTTTGGCGTCCTGGGGCTTGACCCCCAGGACGCGATCCTGCGGCTCGCTGGGCCCTTGGATCGAGTCCAAGGGCGACAGCGTCGGGATGACACCGTCAACCAGTCTCACCCGAACCTGCCCGACTTGTTGAACCCGCGCGGCGGCAGACGGCCGGCGGAGGCGCGCTTGCCCAGCCAGCCCATCAGGTCGTCTTCGCGCATCACCCGGCCCGAGGCCGTGGTCCAGGTCAGCCCGTCCGCCTTCGCGAAGCACTTGATGTCGGCCAGGCCGCCGTCGCGGTAGCGCTGCAGCATCACGCCCTTGCCGCGGGTCATCTCGGGCAGTTCCTCCAGCGGGAAGACCAGCAGCTTCCGGTTCTCGCCGATCACCGCGACCATGTCGCTCTCGGCCGGAACGGGAACGGCGCATTTCGCCTCCTCGCCGGCACCGACGTTCAGCACCTGCTTGCCGTTGCGGGTCGAGGCCAGCACCTCGTCCTCGGCGAAGACGAAACCGCGGCCGGCGTCGGAGGCGATCAGGCGCTTGCGGCCCGGCTTGTGGACGAACAGGTCGACGATGTCATGCTCGTTGTCCATGTCGACCATCAGGCGGATCGGCTCGCCATGGCCGCGCCCGCCGGGCAGCCGGTCGCAGGGCAGGGTGAAGATGCGGCCGTTGGTGGCCACCACCAGCAGCCGGTCCGTGGTCTGCGCCTGGATGACGAAACGGCTGCGGTCGCCTTCCTTGAACTTGAGCTCGCTGCCGGGATCGATATGGCCGCGCGCCGCACGGATCCAGCCCTTTTCGGAGCAGATCACGGTGATCGGCTCCTTCTCGACCAGGATCTCCTCGGCCGCCTGCGCCAGTTCCTCCGACGGCGCTTCGGCGAAGCCGGTGCGGCGCAGCCCCAGATCCGGGCGCTCCGTCAGCCATTTCCGGAGTTCGCGGATCTGGCCGGCGATCGTCTTCCAGCGCCGCTTCTCGTCGGCCAGCAGCGCCTCCAGATCGGCCTGCTCGGCGGTCAGCGCCTCGTGTTCCTTGCGGAGCTCAAGCTCCTCCAGCTTGCGGAGCTGACGCAGACGCATGTCCAGAATCGCCTGGGCCTGGCGCTCGGTCAGTTCGAAGCGGCTGATGAGGACCTCTTTCGGCCGGTCCTCGGTGCGGATGATGCGGATCACCTCGTCCAGGTTGAGGAAAGCGACGAGATAGCCGCCCAGCACCTCGAGACGGTCGGCGATCTTGGCCAGCCGGTGCCGGGTGCGGCGTTCCAGCACCACGTGGCGGTGGTCGAGGAAGGCGACGAGCGCCTCCTTCAGCGACATCACCCGGGGCGTGCGAGTGGCGTCGAGGACGTTCATGTTGAGGCCGAAGCGGACCTCCAGATCGGTCTGACGGAACAGCTGCTCCATCAGCGCGTCGGCATCGACGGTGCGCGCACGGGGCTCCAGCACCAGGCGCACGTCGTCGGCCGATTCGTCGCGCACGTCCGCCAGCGCCGGCAGCTTCCGGTCGTTGATCAGGCCAGCGATCTTCTCGACCAGCTTGCCCTTCTGGACCTGGTAGGGCAGTTCGTGGACCACGATCTGGTAGCCGCCGCGGCCGGTCTCTTCCTTCTCCCAGCGCGCCCGGAGCCTCAGGCTGCCGCGGCCGGTCTCGTAGGCCTCGACGATCCTCGCCCGGTCCTCGGTCAGGATGCCGCCGGTGGGAAAGTCCGGTCCCGGCACGTGCTCCATCAGTTCGGCGACGCTGGCCGAGGGCTTGCGGATCAGCAGTTCCAGCGCCTCGCAGAGCTCGGTGGCGTTGTGGGGCGGGATGTTGGTGGCCATGCCCACTGCGATGCCGGAGGCGCCGTTGGCCAGCAGGTTCGGAAAGGCCGACGGCAGGACGATCGGCTCGGATTCCTCACCGTCATAGGTGGGCTGGAAGTCGACGGCGTCCTCATCGATACCCTCCAGCAGCCGCTCGGCGATCTCCGTCAGCCGCGCTTCGGTGTAGCGCATGGCCGCGGCATTGTCGCCGTCGACATTGCCGAAGTTCCCCTGCCCCTCCACCAGCGGATAGCGCACCGCGAAGTCCTGCGCCAGGCGGACCAGCGCATCGTAGATCGCCGAATCGCCATGCGGGTGGAACTTGCCCATCACGTCGCCGACGATGCGCGCGCACTTCTTGAACCCGGCGTCCGGGTCGAGGCGCAGCAGCCGCATCGCATAGAGCAGTCGCCGATGCACCGGTTTCAACCCGTCGCGCACGTCGGGCAGCGAACGGGAGACGATCGTGGAGAGCGCGTAGGCCAGATAGCGCTCGCTCAGCGCTTCGCCGAGGGGGACGGGCTGGATGTTCTCGCGTTCTGGAGGGGTCTGTTCAGTCATGGGTTCAAATCACCAGATGTTGTGATCTCACGCAACAGGATCTCCACAAATCGTCCTCTGACAGCCGGCATCCCCTTGCTTTCATGGCTGAAGACGTGCCGCTCCAGGAAGTGGCCGGTGAGCTGTGCGGCGTCGGCGAGATCCGTCCGGGGATGATTCGCAATCGGGCGGCCTCTTTCGCCCACCAGAAAGCGCGGCAGGGGCAACAGCTTCTCCCGCCAGGGCGCGCCCGCCTCGAGCGAGACGGCGCGGCCGGACTTCGGCGAGACGTAGCCAAGGTTCTCCCGCCGCCCGTCGCCGGCGCACTTCTCCAGGTCCAGTCCGAAACCGAGTTCGGCCAGAAATCCCAGTTCCCAGGCGAAATAGGCCTCCGCCCAGTCATCGGTCGCCGCAGCCAGCGCATCGAACAGCACGGCGGTGGCGTTGTAGAGCGCCGGATGCGCCTCCCGCTCCATCAGGCCCTGGTCGAGCAGGGCGCAGGCGCTGGAGAGCGCCGCCAGGCGCGCCGCGTCGTCCATGATGAAACCGGCCCGGGACATCGCGGGCTCCACATGGACCGTCCCCAGATGATCGGCGATGCGGGCGCGCCAGCTCGCCCGGACCTCGTTGCCCGGCATGACGACGCCGCGAAGGCGCCTGGAGCCGGCGCCGCGCAACAGCCCCGCATGACGCCCCCGCTCCCGCGTCAGCAGGGAGACGATGGCCGACGTTTCGCCGTGCCGGCGGGTCGAGAGCACGATGGCCTGATCGGTCCATTCCAAGGCTTCAGACCACCTCGATCCGGGCGCTGGCGCTGCTGCGTGCGTTGTAGTCGGAAATCCAGATCACCTCGATCAGGCCGGAGTCCACCGCCTTCAGGTGAAAGCTGAGATAGGGGTTGGCCGAGACCGAGCTGAACCAGTCGGCGCTGAAGACCTCGACGCCGTTGTAGAAGGCCGTGACCGCCTGGAGGATGTGGCGCGGATGCACGATCAGGTTGCCGGCGTCGAAACGCACGCCCGGCTCCATCGGATGCCGCGCCAGGGTGCGCACCATGAACACCTCGCCGCGGCGGACGCGCTCGGGCACGTGGATGCGCCGGTCCGTCCCCGCCATCAGCCGCAGGCCCCCGCCAGCACTTCGACGCGCTTGCGCACCAGCCCGGCGCGGCCATCGGCCATCTCGGCGACGACGACGACCTCGGAGCTCTGGCGCATGCGCATGCGCATCTCGGTCCGCGCGCTGCCGTTCCACGGCCCGTAGCGGTAGCGCGCGACCTCGGGAAAGGGATTGTCGATGACGAAGATGTGGACCACCGCCGGGTAGTCCGAGCCCTCCATCGCGCAGTTCACGTCGAAGGCGAGCGGCACCGATTCGCCGTTCTCGGCGATGCCGCCCAGGTCCAGTTCGATCAGGTCCGGCGCCGGCTCGCGGCCGCGCAGCACGCGGGCGACCATGCGCTCGGCATAGTCGGGATCGGGCGGCGTCGGAAAGGTCTGGCGAAAGCGGGCCAGCCGGTTGCGCACACTCTCGGCGAGCGCCGCCGGGGCGCTCCCGAGCGTCAGCAACCCGGCCGCCCAGCCCAGCAGGCGCCGCCGGCTCGTGCCGGTTTCTCTGCTCTCACCGGGTTTCATCGGCGGGCGCGTCCTCCGTCAGGGTGAGCAGATAGGCTATCACGTCCTCGATCTCCCTCGCGCTCAATATGGGTTGACCGGCCCGGTCGCGGCGGACGCCGCGCAACCCCTCGACCCGATGGAAGGGCGGCATCACCGTCGCCCGGTTGACCCGGGTCGAATCCACCAGCCGGAGACGCAGTTCGCCGGCCGAGAAGACGGCGCCGACGCCATGCAGCGGCGGGCCGATGGTGCCGTGGAACGGCTCCTCGGGGATGGGCGCGGCATGACAGGCCAGGCAGTTGCCGCGGCGGCCGGCGACCACCGCCCGGCCCCGCTCCGCGTCGCCCGCCAGGCCGCAGAGCGGCCGCTCGATCACACCGCCCTCGCTGACCTCGTAGGCCGCGACGGGATGGCCGCAGGCCGCGGCGGGCCGACTCGCGAAGGCGATCACGAACAGCGGCGCGAGCACGATCGGGACGCAAACGGAACGATGAAGGTTTGACAGGATGACGCAGCGTCCCCCACTATTTCTTCCATTGGAGATTGATTAACGGGTCGAAACAAGCTGCCGCCAAGGCGAGTCCCGCGACAATCACCTGCCAACAACAGAGAAGCAGGCGCCGGAAAAAACAAGGGCGCTCAACGGGAGGTAACATGACCACGCTCAAGATCAACGGGGCGACCAAATCGGTCGACGTCCCCGCGGATACCCCCTTGCTGTGGGTGATCCGGGAACATCTGCGCATGACGGGCACGAAATTCGGTTGCGGCAAGGGGCTCTGCGGCGCCTGCACCGTCCATATCGACGGCGTCGCGACGCGGAGCTGCGTCACGCCGGTCGAAGCTGCGGAGGGGGTGGAGATCACGACCATCGAGGGCCTGGACCCGAACGGCCAGCATCCCGTCCAGAAGGCCTGGATCGCCGAACAGGCGCCGCAATGCGGCTATTGCCAGTCGGGCCAGATCATGACGGCCGCCGCCTTCCTCGCCGAGAACAGGAATCCCAGCGAGGACGACATCGTCAACGCCATGACCGGCAATCTGTGCCGCTGCATGGCCTACACGCGTATCAAGAAGGCCGTGGCGCGCGCCGCGGCCGACATGGCGTGAGGGAGGCGGAAATGACCAAACAGGAAAAGATCGCCCTTTCGCGCCGCGGCTTTCTCGTGGGCTCGATGGCCGTCGGCACGCTGACCATGGGCTACGCCCTGATGGGCGGCCCGCTGGGTATCCGCGAGGCCATGGCGCAGGGAAGTTTCGCGCCGAACGTCTGGTTCGACATGGACAGCCACGGCAAGGTCACCGTCAACATCACCAAGGCCGAGATGGGCCAGCATGTGGGCACTCCGCTGGCGCAGGCGCTGGCCGAGGAACTGGACGTGCCGTGGGAGAACGTCTCGATCCGCTACGTCTCGACCGCGCCGCAATACGGCCTGTTCGTCACCGGCGGTTCGTGGTCGGTCAACTGGACCTTCGACCAGATGTCGCGCGCCGGCGCCGCCGGCCGCATCGCCCTGGTCGAGGCGGCGGCGAAGATGTTCGGCGTCCCGGCCTCGGAGCTTTCCACAGAGGACGGCATGGTCGTGCACGCGGGCTCGGGCCGGAAGATCAGCTATGGCGCGCTGGTCGGCCAGGGCGTCGAGCCCAGGCAGTTCTCGGAGGAAGAACTCAAGGCCATCCAGCTCAAGGATCCCAACACCTGGCGCTATGTGAACCAGTCGGTGCCGGCCCTGGATATCCCGGCCAAGACCAACGGCTCGGCGCAGTTCGGCCTCGACGTCTTCGTCGACGGCATGGTCTACGGCACGCCGAAGGTGCCGCCGGTGCGCTACGGCGCCAAGGTGACCTCGGTCGACGAGAGCGCGGCGAAGCAGGTCGCCGGCTATCAGGGCCATGTGGTGATCGAGGATCCCACCATGACCACCACCGGCTGGGTCGTAGCGCTGGCGGATTCCTATCCGCAGGCGGTCAAGGCCCGCGACGCTCTCAAGGTCGCCTATGACGAGGGCCCGACGGCGAAGGTTTCCTCCGCGGACATCCTGAAGGAAGCCGAGGAACTGCAGAAGTCCGGCAAGGGCGCGCAGCTCTTCGTCATGGACGGCGACTCGGTGGCGGCCATCAAGGGCGCCAAGACCACCCACGAAGCGACCTACACGACGCAGCTCAACATCCATGCGCCGTTGGAGCCGCTGAACGCGGTGGTCGAGGTCAAGGACGGCGTCTACCACATCCACACCGGCAACCAGTTCCAGACCCTGGCGCTGGGTCTGGTGCCGGCGGCGCTGCAGATCGAGCCGACACAGGTGGTCGTGCATCAGTATCTTCTGGGCGGCGGCTTCGGACGCCGGCTGGAATCCGACTACATCGTGGTGGCGGCGCTGACCGCGAAGTCCGCGGGCAAGCCGGTCAAGCTGATCTACAGCCGCGAGGCCGACAGCCTGATGGACTTTACCCGCACCATCACTCACCAGGTGCTGCGTGGTGGGGCCAGCGACGGCAAGATGGTCGGCATGGAGCAGCAGGTCGTCTCGGCCTGGGCCACCGCCCGCCAGGCGCCGGCCTTCCTGGCCGATTCCGCCGACAAATCGGGCAAGGTCGACCCGTTCTCCATCAACGGCTCCGACCACTGGTACACCATCCCCAACCAGACGGTGCGGACCATCAAGTCGGAACTGGCCCAGGCGGCGACGCCGGCCGGCCAGCTCCGTTCGGTGGCGCCGGGCTGGACGTTCTGGGCGGTGGAGTGCTTCCTGGACGAGATGGCCCACAAGGCCGGCATCGACCCGCTGAAGTTCAAGCTCGCCATGCTGGACGCCACCGGCAAGAACGCCGGCACGGCGCCCATGTCGGTGGGCGGCGCGAAGCGGCTGGCGAACGTTCTGCAGATGGCGGCCGACAAGGCCGGCTATGGCGGCAGCATGCCGTCAGGCACCGGCGTCGGGCTGGCGGCGGTTTCCGCTCAGGAACGCGCCACGCCCACCTGGACGGCCTGCGCCGCGCAGGTGGCTGTCGACAAGTCCACGGGCGAGTTCGACATCCAGAAACTCACCCTGGTCATCGACGTCGGCACCGCCGTCAACCCGGACGGCGTCAGGGCCCAGGTGGAAGGCGGCGCTCTCTGGGGCGTCTCGCTGGCCACCAAGGAACTGGCCACCATGGAGAACGGCGCCATTCAGCAGGACAACTTCGACACCTACACGCCGCTGCGCATGGAGGACATGCCGGAACTGGACGTCACGGTGCTGTCCACCGGCCACTATCCGGTCGGTGCGGGCGAGCCGGGCGTGACGGTCACGGCCCCCGCGATCGCCAACGCGATCTTCGCGGCCTCCGGGGCGCGGGTGCGCGACCTGCCGATCACGCCGGAGAAGGTGAAGGCCGCACTCGGCTGACGCTTTGGCAGGGTGACGGAAACGGGAGCGGCGCCGGAGCGATCCGGCGCCGCTTCTGTTTGGCCCGAGGATCGGATGCCGCGCCCTACCCCACCATGCGCCCGGAATCGGGCCAGTATTTCGCGCGGATGGCCTTCTTGTCGGGCTTGCCGATGGGCGTGACCGGGATCTCGTCGACGAAATCGACCGACTTCGGCGCCTGCACCGCGCCCTTGTGCTCCTTGACCAGTTGCATCAGCGCCTGCGGATCGGGCCTGACGCCCGCCTTCGGCACGATCAGCGCCTTCACCGCCTCGCCCCATTTCTCGTCGGGCACGCCGATGACGGCCGCCATGGCAACGTCCGGGTGGGAGGTCAGCACGTCCTCGATCTCGCGCGGGAAGACGTTGAAGCCGCCGGAGACGATCATGTCCTTCTTGCGGTCGACGATATAGAGGTAGCCCTGTTCGTCGGCCCGGGCGATATCGCCGGTGTGCAGCCAGCCGCCGGCGAAGGTCTCGGCGGTCTGTTCGGGGCGGTTCCAGTATTCGTCCATCACCTGCCCGGAACGGACACAGATCTCGCCCGGCTCGCCATCGGCCACCTCGTTCAGGTCCTCGTCCAGCAGTCGGACCTGCACGTTGGGACAGGGAAAGCCGCAGGAGGCGAACAGGTCGGGCCGCTTCCTGTCGTGATCGGCCTTGCGCAGTACCGAGATCGGGTAGCCCTCTGTCTGGCCGTAGAGCTGGCCGAAGACCGGACCGATGCGCTCCAGCCCCTCCATCAGCCGCGTCGGCGACATGGGGGAAGCGCCATAGAGCAGGTATTCGAGGCTGGAGAGGTCCGTCTTCTCCAGCCTCGGGTGGTCGAGCAGCAGGTAGATCATGGTCGGCACCAGCAGGCTCATGGTGATCCGCTCGCGCTCGATGGTCGCCAGAACCTCCTCCGGGTCGAAACCCTTCATGAAGGTGACCTTGCCGCCCAGGTGCAGCACCGCCGGCAGCTTGGTGCCGCCCACATGGCTGATCGGCGCGACGGCCAGATAGTTGGTCCAGGCGGGGAACTCGAAGCTGGCGAGAATCGAGGTCGCCATGGCGACGAAGCTGGGATGGGTGCGCAGCCCGCCCTTGGGCTTGCCCGTGGTGCCGCCCGTATAGCTGATCCAGACCGGATCGTCGGTCTGCGCCTCGATCACCGGATTGACCGCGCCCGCCGCCTCCGCCGCGGCGCGCAGGTCGACGCCGTAGTCCGCCAGCCCAAGCGTGAAGGTCTGTTTCAGCCGGCCGACGCCACCGGTCAGTTCCCGGCCCCGATCCATGTAGTTTTCGCTGTCGACGAAGAGATAGTCGATCTCCGCGTCCTCCAGCGTGAAGCGGTGGTCCTCATAGGAGCCCAGCGTGTGCAGCGGGGTCATGCAGACGCCCAGCGCCTGCGCGGCGATGCCGGCCAGATAGGCCTCGGCGCGGTTGGCGTTGAGCAGGGAAATGCGCTCGCGCCGCTTCACGCCGTGCCGCTTGAAGACCGCCTGATAGCGGGCGACCAGATCGAGCGCCTGAGCATAGGTATAGCGCCCGCCATAACCGTCGAAGGCGACCCGGTCGCCGAAGCGCCGGAAATCGCGCATCACCATCTCCGACGACGTCATGCCCGTATGAAGACCGTCGCTCATGCCCGTCATCCTCCCCTGTGCCGTTTCGCGCATTGTTCCTCCGATGACGGCCGCTCGGCAATGACGCAGATGACGCGACGGAGACCACCGGCCTGCGCTACAATCGGCCGTCCGCAGCGGGGGAGATGAGTGATGAAGATCAGGAACGTGACGGCGCGCGCCGTCCTCGTGCCCATGAACCGGCCGCTGGTGACCGGCGGCGGCTCGGTCGAGAAGACGGCCTTCGTGCTGGTCGACCTGGAGACGGACAGCGAGATCACGGGCCGGGCCTATGTCTTCGCGGTCAGTCCGGTGCTGGCCAAGGCGCTCGCCGAACTTGTCGAGGGCATCGGCGCGACGCTCCAGGGGGAGGCCGTTGCGCCCCGGCCCCTGCACGAGCGGATGTCGAAGTCCATGCGTCTGGCCGGCATGGAGGGCTTCATCGGCTGGGCCGTGGCCGGTATCGACATGGCCGTCTGGGACGCCTTCGCGAAGAACGCCGGCCTGCCGCTCTGGCGCCTGCTGGGCGGCGAGCGCCGGCAGATCGACGCCTACAACTCCAACGGGCTCGGCCTGATCGGGCCGGACGCGGCGGCCAACGAGGCGGCGGAACTGGCCGAGGGCTATGGCGCGGTGAAGGTGCGGCTCGGCTATGGCGACATCGACACCGACGCAGAGGTGGTCGAAGCAGTGATGGAGGCGGTGCCCGCCGACATGCCGGTGATGTGCGACTATAACCAGTCGCTGACCCGCGCCGACGCCAAGGCCCGCATCGCCGCGATCGACGATCTCGGCCTCGCCTGGATCGAGGAGCCCATCGCCCACGACGATGTGGAGGGCTACGCCGCGATCTGCGGCTATACGGAGACCGCCATCCAGCTGGGCGAGAACGCCCGCAGCCCCGCCGAGGTCGGGCGGCTGATCGCCGCCGAAGCTGCCGACCTGCTGATGCCCGACGTCGCCAAGATCGGCGGCATCACCAACTGGCTCAACGCCGCCGAACAATGCCACGCGGCCGGTATCCGCCTTTCCACCCACCTCTTCCCGGAAGTCAGCGTGCACATGATGGCGGCCAGCCCGGCGGCGCACTGGCTGGAATATGTCGACTGGGCCAATCCGTTTCTCGCCGAACCGCTGCGGGTCGTGGCCGGCAAGGCCACCCCGCCCGAGTCGCCCGGCCTCGGCATCGACTGGAACGAAAACGCGGTCGAGGGTTTCCTGATCTGAATCGCGCCATCGCCGTTTCCCCGCGTCACCCCCGCCTTGTGCGGGGGTCCGGTCGGGACAGCGGTGCAAGCTCGGGAGCAGCCATCGACTCTTCCCGGATGCCCGCACGAGGCGGGCATGACATCGCCGGGGCGTCAATGCGTCCTATGCCCCCTGACGCATCACCACGCGCTGGCGGCGGCGGCCCCAGTCGCCAGGCGGGCCGTCGAAGCGGCCGGGCAGCTGCGTGCCGCAGTTCACGCAGGCGCCGCGGTGATCCAGCCGCCAGTCCGAGAGCCGGTGCCAGTCGCGGCCGATCACCTTCGTCCCGCAGCCGTGGCACCAGGTCGACTGCGCCGCCTCGTCATGGATGTTGCCGACATAGACATGGCGGACGCCGTTCTTCAGGGCGATGCGCCGGGCGCGGTGGAGCGAACCGGGCGGGGTCCGCTCCTTGTCCATCATGCGGAAGTCCGGGTGGAAGGCGGTGAAGTGCATGGGCACGTCGGGGCCGAGGGCCGCCACGACCCATTGCGTCATCTCCTCGATCTCGGCCTCCGAGTCGTTCTCGTCCGGGATCAGCAGCGTGGTGATCTCGACCCAGACGTCCGTCTCGTTGACCAGATAGGCCAGCGTCTCCTTGACCGGCGCCAGTTCCGAGCCGGTGACCTTGCGGTAGAAGTCCTCGGTGAACGCCTTCAGGTCCACGTTCGCCGCGTCCATGTGGCGGTAGAACTCCTCGCGCGGCTCGGCGCAGATATAGCCCGCGGTGACCGCGACGTTCTTCACACCCGCCTCGCGGCAGGCGATGGCCGTGTCGACGGCGTACTCCAGGAAGATCACCGGGTCGTTGTAGGTATAGGCCATGGAGCGGCAGCCCAGCCGCTTCGCCGTGTCGGCCAGCATCTGCGGCGGCGCGGCGTCGGCCAGCGTGTCCATCTCCCGGCTCTTCGACATGTCGTGGTTCTGGCAGAACTTGCAGGTCAGGTTGCAGCCGGCGGTGCCGAAACTCAGCACCGAGGTGCCGGGGAAGAAATGGTTGAGCGGCTTCTTCTCGATGGGATCGATGCAGAACCCCGACGAGCGGCCATAGGAGGTGAGCACCATCTGCTCGCCCTCGCGCTTGCGGATGAAGCACAGGCCGCGCTGGCCGTCCTGGAGCCGGCAATAGCGCGGGCAGACCTCGCAGCGGACGCGCCCGTCCGGCTGCATGGAGTAGTATCGGCCCGGCACGGTGCCTACATGATCGAGCATGGCGCTCCTGTCGTGTGGTTCGGGGAATTATGGCATATTTGGGGTTCTGGTGATCGGGAGGCAATGGCGATGAATACGAGACCTGCCGCGGTGGCCGGCGCCTTCTATCCCGGCGGCCGCGAGGCCCTGATGCAGAGCGTCGACGGCCTGCTGGCAGAGGCGGAGAGCCGCATGGCCGGGCCGGTGATGGTTCCGAAGGCGATCATCGCCCCGCACGCCGGCTACGTCTACTCCGGCGCCGTGGCGGCCAGCGCCTACGCGCGCGTGGCGCAGGAGCCGAAGCGGTTCAGCCGCGTCATCCTGCTGGGCCCCGCCCACCGGGTGGCCTTCCGCGGCTTTGCCCTGCCGTCGGTCGACGCCTTCGACACGCCGCTCGGGCCGGTGAAGCTCGACCGCGAGATCATCGACCGGCTGGCCGCGCGTCCCGACACCGAGACCCGCGACGACGCCCATGCGCAGGAGCACAGCCTGGAGGTCCACCTGCCCTTCCTGCAGCGTGTTCTGGGCGATTTCACGCTGGTGCCCGTCGTGGTCGGCGACGCCCGGCCCGAGCAGGTGGCGGACCTGCTGGAAAGCGTCTGGGGCGGCGACGAGACCCTGATCGTCATCTCCACAGACCTCTCGCATTTCCACGATTACGACACGGCCCGGCGGATAGACGGCGAGACCGCGCGCAAGATTGGCCTCATGAAGGCTGGCAGCTTCGGACCGGAGCAGGCCTGCGGCAGCCGTCCGGTCAACGGTCTCCTGCTGCTGGCTGCGCGGCTGGGCCTTCGGATCACCGAACTCGACGTGCGCAATTCCGGCGACACCGCCGGCAGCAGGGACCGCGTGGTGGGCTACGGCGCCTGGGCGCTCACCCCTTCCGACGGCTCCCGCTTTGCCGACAGCCATCGTGACCTCATGGTCACCACGGCGGCGCGGGCGCTGGGCGTGCGGCTGGCGCGCAACAAGCGGCCCGCGGTGAACCTGGAAACCTTCCCGCACGAACTCCGCACCATGGGCGCGAGCTTCGTGACGCTGAACCTGAAGAAGCGGCTGCGCGGCTGCATCGGCTCGCTCAAGGCGCACCGACCGCTGGCCGAGGACATCGCCTGGAACGCCGTCTCGGCCGGCTTCGAGGATCCCCGTTTCGACCCGCTGACGGTGGCCGAGTTCCGCGACAGCGAGATCGAGATCTCGGTGCTCTCCGCGCCCGCGCCGCTGACCTTCGGCGACGAGGCCCGCCTGCTGGCGCAGCTTCGCCCCGGCGTCGACGGATTGATCCTGCAGGACGGGGAACGCCGCGGCACCTTCCTGCCCAAGGTCTGGGAAAGCCTCGACACGCCGGAGAACTTCCTCGCCGGCCTGAAGGTGAAGGCCGGCCTGCCGCGCGATCACTGGTCGGCCGAGGTGAAGGTCTGGCGCTACACCACCGAGACCTTCGGCGGTCCGGTGCCCCGGAGCCTGTTCACAAAGGCCGCGTAGCGATCCAGATATCCCGACGCCTGAACCGCGCGACGAAGGCGAGCACAAAACATCCGGCGACAAAGCCGACGCTGGCGCTGACGGTGTTGAGCATCAGGTCGAAACCGGCGGGCGCGCGGTTGGGGCTGTAGAGCTGCAGCATCTCGCAGAGTGCGGCGAATCCGATGGCCAGCAGCCAGATCGCGAAGGGGCTCGAGCGCCCCCGCGCCAGGCCGAAGGCGAAACCCACGCCCAGGAACATCAGCACGTGTCCCGCCTTGGCGATGGAAAACATGTTGGCCGAGATGGCGGCCTGCCTCTCCCGCGCCGTCGCCGTTTCGCTGGCGACCAGGTCGACGGCGCCCGCGGTGACGTCGCGGGCCGGCGCCGTGGCCTCCCCCGGCAGCACGCTCAGAGTCAACGCGGTCGCACCGACCAGCCAGCAGAATCCGGCCAGCCAGCGCCGCCCGCGAATGCGCATGCCGGCCCATACCGTCACCGCCAGCGCCAGCAGCGCCCAGCCGCCGGTCAGGAAGGCGGCGGCGGGCCGGAACCCGGGCGCTTCCGCCAAAGGCGTCGCGGTGACCGAATGCACCTCGAGCCGCCCCGCCGCCTTCAGCAGTTCCAGGCGGAGCTGCAGGCTGGCCGTGCCGGGGCTGGCGGCAAAGACCGCCGCGTAGGTCCGCCCCGGCCGTTCGCCCTTCAGCAAAGCGACGACATGGGGCAGATCCCAGCGTCCCCGGCCTTCCCGATCGCGCTTGACGAAGACCACCCGCCCGCGCTGCCAGGGCCGCGGACCGGCGACGATGCCGACCGCCCCGGCCACGGCGCGGATGCGGACGAAGGGCGTCGCCGGGTCCAGCGGCACGTCGAGGTCCAGCCGCTCGATGCCCTCGCGGTCGGGATTGTCGAGCACGACGCCGCCCGGCGGCAGCAGCTCGACCGCCGGCCCCGTCGGCTGATAACGGTCGAGGGCGAAGAAGTTGAGCCCCGTCAGCGCCGTCAGCAGCAGCGCCGCACCGACCAGCAGCACGGCCCAGCCCTGACCCGACTCAGGACCGGAAGAGGGCGTCATAGGCGGCCAGCAGGCGCGGAACCTCGTGATCCCAGCTCAGTTCCTCTTCGACCCGGCGGCGGCCGAACGCGCCCATGCGCGCCCGCTTCTCCGGATCGGCGAGCAGTTCCAGGATCTTCTCCGCCATGTCTTCCGGGTCGTTGCGCTTCGCGTAGCGCGATGCCTCCTGCGCCGAGAAACGGCCTTCCGTCAGGTCGAACTGCACGATCGGCTTCCCCAGCGCCATGTATTCCACGATCTTGTTCATGGTCGACTTGTCGTTCATCTCGTTGAAGGTGTCCGGGTTCACGCAGACATCCGCCGTGTTCAGCATCTCCAGCAGCGTCTGGTCCGGCGCGCGCCCGGTGAAGGTGACGTAGTCCGCGACCTCCAGCTCGGCTGCCATGCGCTTCAGGTCATCCAGCTCCGGCCCGCCGCCGACGAGGCCGAAATGCACGTCGGTCCTGCCTTTCCCGTGGACGATGTGACGGACCGCCTGCAGCAGCAGGTCCAGCCCCTCCTGCGCGCCCATGACGCCGACATAGCCGACCAGGTAGTCTCGCCCCTGCTTCAGCTCCGGCACGGGCGGCATGATCTTCAGCCGCTCCAGGCTGGGGCCGGAGCGGACGACGAAGACCTTCTCCGGATCCATCTTCCCCCGCTCGATGGCGATCCGCCGGTAGCTCTCGTTGGTGGCGATGGAGACGTCGGCGGTGCGGAAGGTCCAGCGCTCCCAGGCCAGCATGACGCGGTAGAAGAAATCGCGCCGTCCGAACTTCGCCTCGTAGAGCTCGGGGTTGATATCGTGGTGGTCGAACAGGAATTTCTTCCGGAACAGCAGCTTGAAGAAGCCGCCGACAAGGAAGATGTTGTCGGGCGGGTTGCAGGCGTGGATGGCGTCGAAACCGCGGGTCAGGAACACCCGCCAGGCCAGCACGAACTCCCAGAACAGCGCCGCCGTGTATTCCAGCGCGTAGCCCGCCGCGCCCCTGGCGTCGAGCGGCAGGCTGTGGCGAAGGATGTGGATGCCGTCGATGACCTCGCGCTTGGTCTCGTAGCCCTTGCCGGTGGGGCAGATGATCGTGACCTCGTAGCCATGTTCGTGCAGCGTCGTCGCCTCCTGCCAGACGCGCCGGTCGAACGGGCTGGGCAGGTTCTCGACGATGAACAGGACGCGTCGCGGCTTGTCCCCTCTCACGGAGCTACCACGCCACGCCGTCATAGCGGCCGGGCTCGCTCTTCGCGTCCATGACGCGGACGAAATCGACCAGCACCTGGCCGTCCTTCATCCGGTCCGGCACCTGGCGGAAGGCGGGGTCGCCATTGCCGATCACGAGCACCTCGGCGTGATCGATCACCTCCTCGACCGAATCGACCATCAGGTTCGAGATGTGCGGGATCGCCTTCATGATGTAGTCGCGGTTGCCGCCGGTCAGCCGGGCCAGCGAGACGTTGCGGTCGTAGAGCTTGAGGTCCATGCCCTTGCCCAGCAGCCGCTCGATCACCTCCACCAGCGGGCTTTCGCGCAGGTCGTCGGTATTGGCCTTGAAGCTGAAGCCGAGCACGCCGACCTTCCGCCGGCCCTTCGACAGGATCATGTCGACGCCGGTCTCCACCTGCCAGCGGTTGGACGGCAGCACCGCGTTCAGCATGTGCACCGGCAGGTCGAGTTCGCGCGCCTTGTAGGTGATGGCGCGCAGATCCTTCGGCAGGCAGGAGCCGCCGAAGGCGAAGCCGGGCTTCAGGTAATAGGGCGAGATGTTGAGCTTGGTGTCCTGGCAGAAAATGTCCATGACCCTGTGGCTGTCGATGCCGAGACGCTTGGAAATCGCGCCGATCTCGTTGCCGAAGGTCACCTTGACCGCGTGCCAGGCGTTGTCGGCGTACTTCACCATCTCCGCGACCTCGATTTCGGTGCGGATCAGCGGCGCGTCGAGATGGGCGTAGAGCCCGGCCAGGGCCGCGCCGGCGCGGTCGTCGCTTTCCCCGATCACGGTCTTGGGCGGCTCGCGGAAGTCGCGCACGGCCGAGCCCTCGCGCAGGAATTCGGGGTTGTTGCAGAGGCCGAAGCCCTGGCCCGCCTTCTTGCCCGAAGCCCGCTCCAGCACCGGCTGCACCGTTTCCCGGATCGTGCCCGGCAGCATGGTCGAGCGGATGACAACGATGTGGAAGTCGTCCTTGTCCTTCAGGCAGGCGCCGATCTCCTCGCAGACGCGAACCAGATACTGCAGGTCCAGATTGCCGTTCGCCTGACTGGGCGTGCCGACGCAGACCATCGACAGCTCGGTGTGCCGCACGGCCTCGGCCGGATCGGTCACGGCGCGCAGCCGCCCGGCCCTCACGCCCTCCTCGATCAGCTCGGCCAGGCCCGGTTCGACGATCGGCGAACGGGCGTCATTGATCAGGCCCACCTTGGTCTCGTTGGGATCGACGCCGATCACGTGGTGGCCGTCCGCGGCGAAGCACGCCGCCGACACATTGCCGACATAACCCATGCCGAAGACGCTCAGGCGCATGGCCTTTCCTTCCCTCCTGATCCCGCGGCGCCGAGCATAGCGGCCCCTTCGTCCATCGCAATCATGGCTGCCCTTCGCCTACCGAGAGCCCGAACACGACCGGGGTGCCGGTCGTCAGTTCGCCCGCGAAGACGATACGCGGGGCCGGCGCGCGGACGCCGAAGCCGGGCGAGTGCCAGCCACGCTCGGGCGCGGTGCGGCCGGTCTCGACCCAGCCCGACAGCGGCCCGTCATGGCGGATGCTGAGCGCCGTGGCCTTCTCGTCGCGGATGACGAACCCCGTGCCCGACGCCTCCACCCGGAAATGCGGCGAGACCAGGAAGCCGATCTCGACCCGGTGGTCGCCCGGCGCGCCGGTCAGGCTGTCGGTCAGGCGGAAACGCCCTGCTCCCGTCCGCTCGACACGGCGTTGATGGCGCACGCGGTGCGTCTCCAGATAGCCGTCATGATCGGCGGTCACCGACCAGCGCTCGGGATCGTCGTCCAGCGCGAGGACGCGCGCCCCGGCCTTGCGCGCCCAGTTGAAGGGACCGGAGATCTCGGAGCTGTTCTCGCCGGCGATGGTCAGCGTGTTGTGGGCCACCGTACCGCGGAAGTGGTCCCGCCAGGCATGACCGGCGTGATAGAGGTAGGTGCCTGCGTCGATCAGCACCGGCCGCCCGTCGACGTGCAGCCACAGCGCCAGGGTGTCGGCGTGGCCGTGGGCTGCGATGGAAAGATAACCCACCGGGCCGTGATCGAAGACCAGCAGATGGTCCGGCACCCCGCCCGTCCGGTTGCGCCGGTCCACCGTATAGCCGCCCTCGGCGAAGTGGCGCATGCCGGCGGGCCAGAGCCGGTCCGGGACCGGCGCGGGGAACAGCGCGTTCCTGAGGTGCGCCGTCGGAACCGGAGGCGCCAGGGCGGACTCGCCGCAGGCGCTGGCGATGCAGCCCAGCACGGAATTGATCGTGTCTTCGCTCGCCATCCCGTTGCCGATGACGCGGCTGTCGTCGTCATCGCCGATACGCGGCTGACCGCCGGTGCTGTCGGTAATCCACTTCAGGAACTCGCCGGCCCGGGCGATGCGCCGCCAGTAGTCGCCGGAAAAGGGCTCGCCCGTCCGGCGGCCCAGATCGCCGGCAAGCAGCAGCCATTCCAGTGTCAGGGCGGCATAGGCCGGCGACTGTTCCCGGCCCACGCCGTCGGGCGCGATCTGGTTCAGGACCTCCCGCTCCAGGCTGCGCCGCCCCTGGGTCCGCCAGCGCCGCGCGCCCGGCAGGTCCGGGGCCAGCGAGCCGAGCAGACAGAGCGCGGCGGCCTCAGCCACCAGGTGGTTGTTGGCCGAGGAAAACCGCGACGGGAAGCGGTCGATCCACCAGCCGTGCTGGTAGAGGGCGCGCATGATCTTCCGCCTCAGCGCCGCATCGATCCGCGCCTTCAGCAAGGTGACGATGACGATGATGCTGACGACCCTGAACGCCAGCTCGATCATCGACGGCCAGTTGACGCCCCTGTAGGGCGGATTGGCATCGATCCAGGCGGAAAGATGATCCAGGCAGAGCCGGGCCGCGGCGTCGTCCTCGGCGACAACGGCATAGGCGGCCACCGGCTGCAGGTACTGCAGGCGCGACAGTTCCCAGACGTTCTTGACGTCGCCGAAGTCCGTCTCGTGACGATAGGGAATGTCGAAGCACCAGGCGTCCGGGGGCCAGCGGCGGCCGGTCGCCGGGTCCAGATGCCAGTCCGGCGGCTCCCCCGGCGACGCCGCCTCCGGCCAGTCGATACCGAGAAAACGGAACCGCCCGGCGCGGACAGCCTCGACATGGGCCGCCCACTGGGTCATCAGCCTGGTGCCGGCAGCAAGGCCGCCGACGCCCTCGGCCAGGCCCGGCCATTCGGGCAGGGCCATGTCGCCCGGATCGAAGGCCGTGACGGACGACGGCAGACGGCGGGCCGAGACCTGCCGCCGCGCCATCTCGCGCACGCGGTGAGCGACCTCTCCCGCCGACATGGCGCGCAGACGGTTGCGGTACCATCTGACCCGCCGCACGAACCCCGCCAGCGCGGCGGTGCTGTCGGCCTGCGTCCCGCTCATTCTCCGTTCCCGGCCAGCAATCTCCGGTAGCCCCCCTCCAGCACATCGAGAACCCGCTCGGCGACGAACTGCCGCCGGAGCCGCTCTTGCGCGGATCGTGCCAGTTTCAGGCGCAGCCCCTCGTCCTCGGCCAGCCGCCGGATCGCGCCGGCAAGGGCTCTGGCGTTGCCGGGCTCGATCACCAGGGCCTCGGCCTCGTCGTCGGCGATCTCCGGCACCGCGCCGACGGGCGTGACGACGCAGGCCAGCCCCGCCGCCATCGCTTCCAGCAGGCTGTTGGGAAAGCCCTCCCCGTAGGAAGGCATGAGGAAGATGTCGGCGGCCCGCAATTCCTCGATGAACCGCGCGTGCGCCATGAAGCCTTCCAACTCGATCCTCTGCGGCAGGCCGGCATTCCCGATCTGCGACGCCAGGGGCTCGATCACTGCCAGAAAGCGAAACGCCGCCCGCACATCGGCCAGTTCGGGCGTGGCCAGCGCCTGCAGCACCACCTGCGCGCCCTTGCGCACCGATTCCGAGCCGGCGAAGAACAGTACGCGCGGCGGGTCGTTACGCGGGCCTTCGACGGGCATGATCGAGGCCTCGGGGACGGAATTGTAGAGCACGATCACGTTCTCGCTCCGACCGACCGTGGCCAGATAGCGCCGCCAGCTTTCCGACTGCACGATCAGGATGTCGGGCGCGGCGACGCCACGGCGGATCAACGCCTGCACGCGCGGGGACGAGCCTTCGTAGAACTTGTCGAAGACGCCGCCGAGCCGAAGCATGGTGGGCCGGCGAAGCGCCTTCGCCATCGCCAGGTAGAGGCAGCTTTCCCAGAAGGTCTGGAAATCCGAGGACTGGATCTGCACCAGGTCGACGCGGCGGAAGAAAACCACGAAGGGAAAGGCGAGGAGGTGCCAGAACGTCGCCCAGGCGGCGCGGATCAGCCGGCCGGGGCCGCCCCTGAACATGGCCGCGTAGCCGTAATTGTCGACAACGTTCTTCTTCGCCGGACGGGAGGTCGTGTGCGCGATGAAGTCGTAGCGATCCGCCAGCGGCGAGCCCATGACGTTCAGCATGAACGTGGTGACGCCGCCCCGGGTCGGCGGAAACGGCCCGACCATGAGAATGCGCGGCTTGGTCACATGGTCCGGCACTGGCGTCAGCTCCCGGCGGGGCGGATAGGCACGGCGCGGCGCGGCCGCTATAGATGTTGCGAGTCGCTCTCGCATCCGGTCTAGGGTCGGGGCCGACGCCTGTCAATCGAAGGGGATGGCATGCTCTGGAAACTGTTCCGCCGGTTCTCGCGCCATTCCCGGCAGAAGCGGGCACGGCTGTTCCGCGAGAGCTTCGCGATCGGCCCCGATACCCGGATCCTGGACCTGGGCGGCGGCACCGGCGGCCATATCGCCTCCATCCTGACCGGACCGGCGGCGGTGACGGTGGCCGACATCTCCGAAAGCGACCTGGCGGAGGCTGCGGGCCGCGGCTTCGCGACGGTCCGGCTCGACGGCGACGACGAACGCCTGCCCTTTGCGGACGGGGCCTTCGACATCGTCTTCTGCTCCTCGGTGATCGAGCACGTCACCGGACCGAAGGAGGAGATGCGCTGGATGACCGACGACCGGCGCTTCCGGGAGATGGCGGAACGCCACCAGTCGGCCTTCGCCGCCGAGATCCGGCGGGTCGGGCGGGGCTATTTCGTGCAGACGCCCTACCGCTATTTTCCGGTGGAAAGCCACAGCTGGCTGCCGGTCTTCATCGTCATGCTGCCGCGCAACCTGATGGTGCCGACGATCCGCTTCACCAACCGCTTCTGGCCCAAGGGCACGCGGCCGGACTTCCAGCTTCTGACGCACCGGTCCATGCGCCGGCTGTTCCCCGACGCCGAGATCGCCGAGGAGCGCGTGGCCGGATTCACCAAGTCGATCATCGCCATCCGCCGCCCCGCCTGATCCGTTTCTTGCATGCCCGGCCGGCAGGTCAATTCAGGAGGTCCTTCATGAACCGCGTCCTGTGTCTTTTCGCGTCGGTCGGGATTGCATTCTGCGGCCTGGCCACCGCGGCGGCCGACCGCGTCGACCCCTGGCAGTACTACATCGAGACACTGCCCGAGGATGCGGAGGTGACCGATTGGCTGTCGCCGCAGACCGA
The DNA here is from genome assembly GCF_002924445.1 of Minwuia thermotolerans. Classification (NCBI taxonomy): domain Bacteria; kingdom Pseudomonadati; phylum Pseudomonadota; class Alphaproteobacteria; order Minwuiales; family Minwuiaceae; genus Minwuia; species Minwuia thermotolerans. The sequence continues at coordinate 131,315 of NZ_PIGG01000034.1, read as the reverse complement.
ACTGGAAATGCCGGTCTATCCGTTCAACGCGGCGGTGGCGGTGCAGAACCCGCCGGTCTTCCACTGGCGCTACGAAGGCGAGGATCTGTCCTACGAGGTGGTGATAGAGCCCGCAGGCGGCAAGGCGGAGCCGATCCGGCGCATCACCGAATACAACCACCTGATGCTGAATGCGCCGCTTGCCATCGGCGACTGGCGCTGGCGGGTCCGGCGCTGGCACGACCGCGAGGGCGCCGGCGACTGGGGCGAGTGGCGGTCCTTCCGCATTCACGAAAAGGCTCACGAGTTCGTCGCGCCATCGGTGCAGAACGCCTGGGACCGGGCCTGGGAGCGACGGCGTCCGCGCAGCTTTCCCGGCAAGGAAGGCTTCAACACGCTGCGCCGGGATCTGAACCAGGGCGAACGGCGGCTGGTCTTCCGCGAGGTGATACAGAACGTCGAGGAGAACATGATCGGCGCGGAGCTGGACCCCGAACCGCCGACCGCGACCTTCGAAGTGGAAGATTTCTACGAGCGCATCCGCGTCGCCCGCTTCATCGCCCAGGTGGTCAATCGCGCGACCGTACAGCTCGGCACCACGGTCTATACCTGGTATCTCACGCGCGACGAGAAGATGCTGGAAGAAGCCTGGCGGCGCGCGATGGACCTGGCGTCGTGGGATCCGGAGCACTCGACGGGCGTGCGCTCCAGCGACCTCTCCAACCTGCGCATCGCCCTGGCGCTGGCGCTGGTCTACGACATCACCAGGAACGAGCTGGACGAGGAAACGGAAACCACGCTCCGGCGCATGACCGAATACCGCACCCAGGCGGCGTTCGACGAGTATGTCGTCAACCCGCGCCGGGCGCTGGAGCTCAAGCCGTACAACAGTCACGGCTTCCGCCAGGCGGGGGCGGTCACCGCCATCGCCGCCCTGATGGCCAGGGACACACCGCGGGCGCAGAACTGGTTCTTCCGCACCTATCCGATCTACCTGGCCGTCAACAATCCCTGGGGCGGGGCCGATGGCGGCTTCGGCAATGGCGTGAACTACGGCATCTGGGACGCCGTCAACAACATGCAGTACTGGGACATCATCGAGAACGCGATCGACGTGAACCCGACGCGGATGGGCTGGCCCATGCAGGCCGGCGTCTTCTTCCAGTACCTGGTGCCGCCGGGCACGCCCAACAGCAGCTTCGGCGACGGCGGCGAGAACTGGTTCCCCGACGTCTGGGCGCTGGTGGCGATGATGTACCGTCAACGCATCGACACGCCGATCAGCCGCCGCTTCGCCGCCCAATGGGAGCCGCAGCGCCCCGAATACTACCTGCATCTCTACGGCCCCCTCTACGAGGAACCGGAACGTCCCTTCGACCCGGTGAAGCACCCCGACCTGCCGGACACGGCGGTCTTCCCGTCCATCGGCTGGGTGGCGATGCATTCCGAGCTGGACGACCCCGACCGCTATTCCATCCTGTTCAAGTCCAGCCCCTATGGCAGCTTCAGCCACAGCCACGCCGACCAGAACAGCTTCATCATCAACGGCCGGCAGCAGTCGCTGGCGCTCGATTCGGGCTATTACGACACCTGGAAGTCGAAGCATCACCTCGCCTGGACGATGCAGACGAAAGCGCACAACGCCATCACCTTCGACGGCGGGCAGGGCCAGCCGGAACAGGACCGCGGCGCCCAGGGCCGGATCGCCGACTTCGCGCGCTGCGGCCTTTACGACATGGCCGTCGGCGACGCGACCCGGGCCTATGGCGGCGCGCTGTCGAAGGCGGTGCGGACCATCGCCTATCTCAGGCCGAACCTCGCCCTGATCCACGACGATCTGGCCTCCGACGAGGCGCGGACATGGGAGTGGAACCTGCACGCCTGGACGGAAATCGCCGAGGAAGGCGACGGGCGCTTCACCATCGACATGGGCAAGGGCAAGGTCTGCTTCCGGGTGCTCGCGGCGCCGGACTACGCCGCCCGCCAGACGGACAGGTTCCCCGAGGATCCGGATCCCTTCTTCGTGCCGGACTGGAAGAACCAGTGGCACCTGACGCTGGCCAGCACGGCGAAGTCGACGGAAGCGCGGTTCCTGGTCGCCGTGGACCTGGACTGCACCGGCGCGGAAATCGGCGCGCCCGAGACGAACGCCGACGGCGGTTTCGCCGTGCGTCTGGGGGACCATCGCGTGGAAATCGGCGCCAGTGGCGCCACGGCGCGCCGCCTCGGCCCCGCCGCGGAACCGCCCGTCTGTGCGGTGCCGCCGAAGGGACGCGCGGCGGCGGACCGGTAGGTCCGTTTCAGTCGTTCAGATTGGCGTAGCGGCCGCGGAAGAAGACCAGCGGCCGGCCTTCCGGATCGGCCTCGATCCGGCTGACGCGGCCGATGACGATCCAGTGGTCGCCGCCTTCATGCAGCGATTCGCAGGTGCACTCCAGATGCGCCAGAGCGCCCTCGATCACGGCGCAGCCATTGTTCCCGGTGGTCCAGGTGAAATCCATTTCCGCGAACTTGTCGTCGGTCTTGGAAGCGAAGTGGTTCGACTGCGGCTGCTGGTCGTCGCGCAGCACATTGACGACGAAGGGCCGTCCCTCCGCGAAGGCGCTGGCGCAGTTCGCGTTGCGGTCCAGGCTGAAGAGGATCAGCGGCGGGTCCAGGGACACGGAATTGAACGAATTCGCCGTCAGGCCGACGGGCCGGTCCTGATCGTCGACGCCGGTGATGATGGTAACGCCTGTCGCGAACGAGCCCAGCACGTCGCGCAGTTCCCTCGGGCTGACCGCCATGTTCCTCCCCATCGACAAGTCGGTTCGGGGGCGGAGTTTACCAGCCGAACGCCGCGGCGAAAGCCCCGGCCGCGGAACGCGCAGCGCTAACGCCATCTTAACCGTGCGCGGGCGACACTCGGCGCCGATCGAGATCAAACCGAAGCGGAATAGCTCCATGTTCTTCATCATTGGCGTCGTGGTCGTCATCGGATCCGTCCTCGGCGGGTACCTGCCGCACGGCTCCTTCGCGGTGCTGATCCAGCCCCTTGAGGTGGTGATCATCTGCGGATCCGCCTTCGGCGCGTTCATCATCTCCAACCCGAAGACGGTGATCTTCGGCGTCTTCAAGTCGATCGGAAAGATTCTCAAGGGCCAGCCCTACAACAAGGCCACCTACGAGGAACTGCTGACGCTTCAGTACACCATCTTCAAGCTGGCCAAGGCCAAGGGCATGCTTGCGCTGGAGGCGCACATCGAGGACCCGGAGAAGAGCTCCATCTTCACCGCCTTCCCGGGCTTCATGAAGAACCATCACGCCGTCGAGTTCGTCTGCGACTATCTGCGCCTGATGACCATGGGCACCGAGAACAGCCACGAGATGGAAGCGCTGATGGACGAGGACATCGAGACCCATCACCACGAACAGCACGCGGTCTCCGCGGCCGTCACCACGGCCGGCGACGGCCTGCCGGCCTTCGGCATCGTGGCGGCGGTGCTGGGCGTCATCATCACCATGCAGTACATTTCCGAGCCGCCCGAGGTGCTGGGCGGCAAGATCGCCGCGGCGCTGGTCGGCACCTTCCTCGGCATCTTCCTGGCCTATGGTTTCGTCGGCCCGATGGGCAAGAGCCTGGAAGCCTATGCCGAAGCCGAAACCAAGTACTACCAGTGCATCAAGGCGGGGTTGCTGGCCTACATGAACGGCTACGCCCCCGCAGTGGCCGTGGAGTTCGCGCGCAAGACCCTCTACAGCCACGAACGCCCGTCCTTCAAGGAAGTCGAGGACGCCGTCGAGAGCGCGCCCAAGGTCTGACGGAGCGACCCTGCCATGGCCGACGGCAATCAGCAGCCAATCATCGTCAAGAAGATCGTCAAGGGCGGTCACGCCCACCATGGCGGCGCATGGAAGGTCGCCTATGCGGACTTCGTGACCGCGATGATGGCCTTCTTCCTGCTGCTCTGGCTGCTCAACGTGACCACCGACGAGCAGCAGCGCGGCATCGCCGACTATTTCGCGCCGGCCGCCGTTTCCCAGCAGCAGTCGGGCAGCGGCGGCGCGATGGGCGGTCAGACGATGGTCCGCGACGGCGCGCGAATCTCCAACGCCGGGCTGCCGACGGTCGTGGTCTCGATCGGCGATATCGAGGACGAGGAAGAGAACCACGAGGACGGCAAGAAGTTCGACCCCGCCGGTGACGAGATCGACGAGGAAGGCATCTCCAGCAACGACGAGAAGGTCGAGGACAGCGAGCGCGGCAAGCAGGGCCGACCCGGCGAGGACGACGTCGCCGAGGAACTGGCCCGGCGCGAGGAAGAAGCCTTCAACGAGGCCATGGACGCCATCGAGCAGGCGATCGAGCAGGCCGCGCCGGAAATGCAGGAACTGGCGCAGAACCTGATGGTCGACATGACGCCGGAAGGATTGCGGATCCAGCTGGTGGACTCCGGCGGCCGCTCCATGTTCCCGAAGGGCAGTCCCGCCCTGGAAGGCCACGCCAAGCAGATCCTGATGCTGGTCACCGACGTGATGACCCGCCTGCCCAACAAGATCAAGATCACCGGCCACACCGACGCCACCCCCTACCGCTCCGGCAATGGCTACGGCAACTGGGAGCTGTCGGCGGACCGCGCCAACGCCAGCCGCCGGGCGCTGCTGGAACTGGGCGTGCCGCAGAACCGCATCGACCAGGTGACGGGCAAGGCGGCGCAGGAGCTACTGGTCGCCGAGGACCCCTATGCCGACGCCAACCGCCGCATCTCCATCGTGCTGATGCGCCAGGCGGGCCTCGCCGCCGAGCAGCAACCGGTCGACGCGCTGAAGAGCATCGGCCTGAAGGTCCACGGCGTGGAAGACAGCGGCCGCTGATCCGCCGCGAGCCCGCCGCCGTAATCTGCCCATGAGACATCGCGGCGCCGCCTGCCTATATGAAGGGCAGACGGACAGGCGAAGGGGTTCCATGGCCAATCGGGAAGACGGTTTCGGCTCTCAGGTCAGACGCTATGCGCGCGTCGGCCGCTCGATGAGCGGCCTGGCGGCGAAGCTGGCCGGCGAGCGCTATCTGGGCGTGAAGATCGACCGCGACGACCACGCCCGCGAACTGCGTGCGGCGCTGGGCGGGCTCAAGGGCCCGCTTATGAAGGTCGCGCAGATCCTGTCGACCATCCCCGAGGCCCTGCCCAAGGAGTACGCGCAGGAACTGGCGCAGCTCCAGGCCGACGCGCCGTCCATGGGCCCGGCCTTCGTCAAGCGCCGCATGACGTCGGAACTGGGACCGGCCTGGCGGAAGAAGTTCGGCGCCTTCGAGCGGGAGGCGGCCGCCGCGGCCTCACTGGGTCAGGTGCACCGGGCGACCGACCTCGAAGGCAACGAACTGGCCTGCAAGCTGCAGTATCCGGACATGCGCTCGGCGGTGGAAGCCGACCTGCGCCAGCTCAGGCTCATCTTCTCCATCTACCGCCGCTACGACCGCTCCATCGACACCCGCCATATCCACGACGAGATCGCCGCGCGCCTGCGCGAGGAACTCGACTACGAACTCGAGGCGCGGCACATCGCGCTCTACCGGGAGATGCTGGCCGGCGAGCCCCGCGTCCACGTGCCGGAAGTCTATCCGGCGCTCTCCACGGGCCGGCTCCTGACCATGAGCTGGCTGGAGGGCCGGCGGCTGCTGGAATTCCGCGAGGCGCCGATCGAGGTCCGCAACGAACTGGCGGTCAACATGTTCCGCGCCTGGTACGTGCCCTTCTATGGTTATGGCGTGATCCACGGCGACCCGCATCTGGGCAACTACTCGGTCCGCGACGATCACGCGATCAACCTGCTGGACTATGGCTGTATCCGCACCTTCCAGCCGAAATTCGTGAAGGGCGTCATCGACCTCTACCGGGCGATCCGCGACGACGACCGGGATCTCGCCGTTCACGCCTATGAAAGCTGGGGGTTCGAGGGTCTGACCACCGAAGTGGTGGACACGCTCAATCTCTGGGCCAGCTTCGTCTACGCGCCGCTGCTGGAGGACCGGCCGCGGCGCATCCAGGAGTTCGGCGAGGACGGCATGTACGGCCGCGAAACCGCCGAGCGCGTGCACCGGGAACTGAAGGAGCGCGGCGGCGTCACCCCGCCCAGGGAGTTCGTGTTCATGGACCGCGCGGCGATCGGTCTCGGCGGCGTCTTCCTGCACCTGAAGTCGGAGATCAACTGGTACCGGATGTTCCACGAACTGATCGAGGACTTCGACGTCGACGCCTTGGCCGAGCGGCAGAAATCGGCCTTCGGGAATGCCGGCGTGCCACTGCCTTAGGCTCAGTCCTTCCCTGTGCGTTCCGGGAGCAGCAAGCCCGCCGGTCAGCCAAGCGATCCTACGCCTCGCGCAGTTCCACCGCAGGCCGGCGGCGAAGCGCGCGGTGCGCGCCGACGAGACCCAGCGCCGTCGTCGCGGCGATGGCGCCGACCACCACCACGGCCAGCCGGGCCGGCATCAGCTCGAACTCGCCCTGCATGACGAAGACGATCACGCCCCATGCGGCGACGCTGCCGGCGATGGCGGCGACGATACCGGTCGCCAGTCCGAGCACCGCAAACTCGGCGGCGTGAATCTTCAGGATCTGGCGGCGCGTCGCGCCGAGCACCTTGAGGACCACCGATTCCCGGACGCGCCTGCGGTGGCCCGCGGCGATGGCGCCGGCCAGCACGATCAGGCCGGCCAGCAGCGTCACGGCGGAAGCGGCGCGGATTGCCGTCGCCACCTGGCCCAGCAGCTTGTCGAACAGTTCCATCGCCTCCTTCACCCGGATCACGGTGATGTTGGGGAAGCGGTCGGTGATGGCGCGGAACAGTTCGTTGTCCGCCGCGCCGGCCGCCTCGGCTGTGGCGAGGTGGGTGTGCGGCGCGGCGCGCAGCGTGTTGGGGCTGAAAATCATGATGTAGTTGATCTGGAAGGTCGACCAGTCGATCCGGCGCAGGCTGGCGATCTCCGCGGTGATGTCGCGGCCCAGCACGTTGACGGTGATCGTGTCGCCCACCTCCAGGCCGAGTCCGGCCGCCGCCTCGTCCTCGAAGCTGACCAGCGGCGGTCCGTCATAGTCGGCCGGCCACCACTCACCGGCAACGACGGGGCTGTTGGAGGGCGGCTCCGTGGCGTAGGTCAGGCCCCGGTCGCCGCGCAGCACCCAGGCCTCGTCCGGGTCGACCATCTGGACGTCTTCGGACGCCACGCCGTCGACGGCGCTGATCCGGCCCCTGAGCGAGGGGACGCTGCGGACATCGGAGACGCCGGTAATCGAGCGTGCGGTCTCCAGAAACGGCTCGATCTGGTCGGGCTGGATGTCGACGAAGAAGAACGACGGCGCTTCCTCGGCGACACGGCGGTCGACCTGTCCCGCCACATTGCCTTCGATCTGGGCCACGGCGGCCAGCAGGGTGACGCCCAGGCCGAGCGAGATCATCACCGAGGCCGTGGGCGCGCCGGGCCGGTGCAGGTTCGCCAGCGCCATGCGGAAGGCCGTGCGCTTCGGCCCGCCGGCCCGCTTCGCCGCCCAGGCGATGCCCGCTGCGGCCAGCCGGAGCACGATGAACACGCCGGCCGCCCCCAGCACGAACCAGAGTGCGAAGACCGGCCGGTCGGCGGAGAAGATCGCAAGACCGGCGAGGCCGAGCAGCGACAGCGCCGTGCCGGCGATAAAGCCGCGGCCGGGGACGCCGCCGCTCTCGCCCATCGCAGCGCGGAACAGCTCGGCAGCCCGGGTGCGCCGCGCCACGCCCAGCGGCCAGAGCGCGAAGGTGAGCGTCACCAGCACGCCGAAGGCCGCGGCAAGCACGAGCGGCATGGCATAGAGGCCGACGCTGGGCGGCGTAGGCAACGCCTCCGCCAGCAGGCCGACGGCGACCATCGGCACGACGGCACCGATGACCAGCCCGATGGCAATGCCGACCGCGGCGAGAACCAGTATCTGGAAGAGGTAGATGCGCGTGATGTCGCCGCCGGTCGCGCCCAGCGCCTTGAGCACCGCGATCTGGCTGCGCTTGGCGTCCAGATGCGCCTTCACCGCATTGCCGACGCCCACGCCGCCGACCAGCAGCGCGGTCAGCCCGACCAGGGTGAGGAAGATGCGCAGCCGCTCCAGGAAGCTCTCGATGCCCGGGGCGCCGTTGCGGTGGTCGCGGATGCGCCAGCCGGCGTCCGGCGTCTCCCGGGCGAGGCGCTGGCGGAATTCGGCCACCGTGTCGCCCGGCGCCAGCTTCACCTTGTAGTGGCGGCTGATCAGGCTGCCCGGCTGGACCAGGCCGGTTGCGGCCATGGCCTCGTCGTGGATCATGATGCGCGGCGCCAGGGTGAGCGCACCGCCGGTGCCGCGGTCCGGTTCGTGAGCGATCAGCCCGCGCAGTTCGAAACTGACGTCGCCCACCCGGACGCGGTCGCCGACAGCGAGTTCCAGGCGCTGCGCCAGCACGGGTTCCGCCACCGCGCCGAAGACGCCGTCCCGCCGGGCCAGCGCGTCGTGCAGTTCGCCACCGTCCTCCAGCCGGACCGCGCCATAGAGCGGATAGGCGTCGCCCACCGACTTGAGCTCCGCCAGGGCGCGGCGGTCGCTGGCCGCGGCGCGGGCAATGGTGCGCATCTCCATGGTCCTGAGCAGCGTGCCCGCTTCCCGTTCCAGCCACTCGACCGCCGCGTCGGGCGGCACGATCTGGCGCATCCTTAGATCGATGTCGGCGCCGAGTATTTCGCGCCCGTTCTCCTGGATGCCGCCGATGATGGATGCGGTGAGCGAGCCGACGCCCGCGATCGCGGCGACGCCGAGCGCCAGCGACAGCAAAAAGACCCGGAACCCGCCCAGACCGCCGCGCAGATCGCGCAGGGCCATGCGGAATGCGGCGGTGGCCATCAGGCGGCGCGCTCCACACCCGGCTCCTCGGAGGCGATCACGCCATCCTTCAGCCTGAGGATGCGGCCGCAGCGCCTGGCCAGCTTCTCGTCATGGGTGACCAGCAGCAGCGTCGTATCGCGTTCGCTGTTGGCCCGGAACAGCAGGTCGACGATCCGCCCGCCGGTTTCGCCGTCCAGATTGCCCGTCGGCTCGTCGGCCAGGATGACCTCCGGATCGGCGGCCAGCGCCCGGGCGACGGCGACGCGCTGCTGCTCGCCGCCGGAAAGCTGGCTGGGATAGTGGCCGGTGCGCTCGGCCAGGCCGACGGTCTCGAGTTCCCGCGCGGCGCGGCCGAAGGGATCGGCGCGGCCGGCAAGCTCCAGCGGCGCCGCGACGTTCTCCAGCGCTGTCATGGTGGGCAGCAGGTGGAACGACTGGAAGACGATGGAAACGTGGTCGCGGCGGAACAGCGCCAGCCGATCCTCGTTCAGGCCGGTCAGGTCGCGGCCGCGGAACGACAGCGCGCCGGAGGTCACGGCCTCCAGTCCGCCGACGATGGAAAGCAGGGTCGACTTGCCGGAACCGGAAGGCCCGAGGATGGCAACCGTCTCCCCGGCCCCTATATCAAGGTCGATGCCGCGCAGGATCCGGACCGGACCGGCGGCGCCGTCGAGCGTGACATGCACGTCCTTCAGGGTGATCTGACTTTCGGCCATGCAAATTCCTTCAGTCCCGCGCGTTCCCGCCAGCACCCGATATGGCTGGCCCCGCGCCGCGATCAACATGCTGTTGCTTTTGGTTACGCTCACGATCGCACAACCGATCAGCGCTGCCGAGGAACGGCGCGTCGTCATGCTGGGCGATTCCATCACCGCAGGCTACGGCCTGCCGCAAGGTGATGCCCTGCCGGTGCGCCTGGAGAAGGAACTGACCGACCGAGGTCTGGACGTCGCGGTGGAGAACGCCGGGGTTTCCGGCGACACCACGGCGGGCGGCCTCTCCCGCCTCGACTGGGCGGTGCAGGGCGCGCCGGATCTGGTGATCGTGGCGCTGGGCGGCAATGACGGGCTGCGCGGCATCGACCCGGCCGACACCCGGCGCAACATGGACCGGATCGTCGGCCGGCTGACGGAGCGCGGCATCCCCGTCCTGGTTGCCGGCATGCTGGCCCCGCCCAACATGGGTGGCGACTACGCCCGGGCGTTCAACGCCATCTTCCCGGAGGTCGCGGAAGCGCACGGCGCCGCTTTCTATCCCTTCCTGCTGGAAGGCGTGGCCGCCGACCCGGCGCTGAACCAGCCCGACGGCATCCATCCCAACGCCGAAGGCGCCCGACTTGTCGCCGAACGCATGGCCGAACCGGTCGCCCGGGCGTTGAAAGGTTCGTGATCCGGCGGCGGGCCGGCGGCGAATCGGCGTTATAGTGAGAGCGGCATTTCCTGCAGCGACGGAGGACAAGCATGAGCGTCACGATCTACCACAACCCCCGTTGCTCGAAATCGCGCGAAACCCTGAACCTGCTGAAGGAGCGGGGTGTCGAACCGACGGTCATCGAATATCTCAAGACGCCGCCGACTGCGGCCGAACTGGCCGATATACTGACCAAGCTCGGCATGACGCCGCGTGATCTGATGCGCCGCAAGGAGCCCGAGTACAAGGAGCAGGGCCTGGACGACCCCGCACTCTCCGACGGCCAGCTCATCGAGGCGATGGTGGGCACGCCGAAGCTGATCGAGCGTCCCATCGTGCTCTCCGGCGCCAGGGCCGCCCTCGGTCGGCCGCCGGAAAAGGCGCTCGACATCGTCTGAGCGCCGCCCTGCCCCTCTGCGACCATGGAGCGGATCCATGCGCCTGTTCATAGGCATCCGGCTGCCCGACCCCATCGCCGACCGCCTGGCGATGACGGCTGGCGGCGTCCCCGGCGCGCGGTGGATCCCGCGCGAGAACCTGCACCTGACCCTGCGCTTCCTGGGCGACACGGAAACGCCCATGGCCGAGGATCTGGTGGACGAGCTGTCGGCGCTGCGCGCGCCGGCCTTCGACCTGCGTCTCTCGGGCGTCGGGCTGTTCGGCGACCGCAGGCGCACGCGGATGCTCTGGGCCGGCGTCGAGCCGCAGCCGGCGCTGACCCACCTGCAGAAGAAGGTCGAGCAGGCCGCGCAGCGGGCCGGCTTCGAACCGGAACGGCGCAAGTTCCATCCGCACGTGACCCTCGCCCGGCTGAGAGACGCGCCGCGCTCCAGGATCCAGCAGTTTCTGCACGAGAACGGCGACCTCTCCACGCCGCCCTTCGAAGTGGTCGATTTCACGCTCTACCGCAGCTTCCTGTCGTCGGACGGCGCGCGCTACGAGCCGCAATGCGACTTCGAACTCGACCCGCCGGCGGACCCGCTCAGGGCGGCGGCTGTTTAGACATATGTGCGGTGACGACACCCCCTCCCCGCCCCTCCCCCTGTCAGGGGGAGGGTGATCGAGCGTCGCGAGACCGGGAGGGGGTCGAGAGCGGGCCCAGAGCTATTCCGCGGCGTGCTCGGGCAGCATCTTCGCGGCGTGGAGCGCCTTCTTCTTGGCGTGCTCCATGTCGTAGTGCTTGCGGGTCACGATGCGCTGGGCGTAGAGCCCGCCGCCGGCCTGGATGTTGGTGACGTAGCGCCAGCCGCCCATGGCGTCGGCAGTGAGGTCGCGGATGGCGTGGAACAGCTTAATGCGGCACTCGCCGTCGATCTCCGGATTGGCGGTCATGTACTTGCGCACCAGCGGGCCGACCTCGTTGTTCTCCAGGTCCGCGATCGAGGGCGCGGTCAGCACCGAGCCGCCGGCGATATCGTGGAGATGGCGGCACATCATGTTGTACTGGGTCGCCGCCTGGTACTTGCCGGCATTGGTGTAGAGCTCGGAGGGGAAGGCCGCGCCGTTGTCGCCGATGACGCAGTTGGCGATCGCCGCCTCCAGCGCGCCGCGGATCAGCGTGGCGTGGATGATCATTTCCGAGATCTTCTCGCGGACGTGCTGCACCTTGGCCAGGCCATTGGCCTCGGCGATGAGCTGCGCGAATCCGACCAGCTCGTCGGCCTCGTTGGCCATGAAGGTCAGGCCGCCGAGACGCTCCCACAGGCCCAGCGAGTGGGCGAACTGTCCGGCGTGTTTGGTCTCGCCGTTCAGGAAGATGCGCTCCTCCGGCACGAAGACGTCGTCGAAGATGACGAATCCCTCGGGCATGTGGTTCTGGCGGCTGACGGGAAAGACGCGGTCGTCCTCGTGGCGCGGCGCGTAGGAGGTGTTGACGATCTTCACGCCCGGGGCGTTGACCGGCACGGCGCAGGCGATGGCGTAGTCCTCCTCGCCCGGCTTCATCGCCTTGGTGGGAATGACCATGGTCTCGTGGCCCAGCGAGGCGCCGGTGATGTGCAGCTTGGCGCCGCGGATGACGACGCCGTCGGGGCGGCGCTCGACGACGCGGGTGTAGGCGTCCGGATCGGCCTGTTTGCCGGGGCTGAGCGAACGGTCGCCCTTGCCGTCGGTGATGCACTCGGTGATGCGGATGTCGCGGCGCTGGGCGTCCTCGATCCAGGCCTGGATGCGCCGGGCGTATTCGGGATGCTCGTCGCCGATGCGGCCGGCGGCCGTCATCAGGGTCATGATCGACTGGTTCGTCGTGTTGGCGACGATGTCGGCGTCGGAGACCACGGGCAGGCGCGCCTTCAGGTCCTCCGCCGAGCGCGGAATGGACATCAGCGGGCTCGTCGCGTCCGGCCCGGGCCGGTAGAGCTTGTCATAGCCCGCGGCGATCAGCCGGGCCGCCTCGCCCATGATCTTGTCGTCGAGAATGTTCTCGATCTTGCGGCCTTCGAAATAGGTCGCGCGCCCGTCGTCAAGCGACGCCAGGTACTGCTCGCCCGTCATCATGGTCCGGATCCTCCCCGATCGAACGTTCACAAAGCTGCGCCCATCGTGACAGCACCGCCGGAAGCGTCAAGCGGGCGCGAAGGCGGGCAGCGTTGCGTCGCCGTCGGGCGGCGCTACAGTCGGCCTCCGGAACTCGGGGAGGGAGCAGCGGCCATGGCCATCATCACCTACGTCAACCAGTGCCATATCGAGCATGGCGCCATCGACATGCTGGCCGACAGCCTGGCGCAACTCGGGATGCGCCGGCCGCTGATCTGCACAGACCGGGGGCTGGTTGATCTCGGCATGGCCGACGAACTGCGCCGCCGCATCCCCAACGACGTGCAGGCGACGCTCTATGACGGCACGCCCGAAAATCCGACCGAGCGGGCGGTGAAGGACGCGCTCCGGCTGTTCCGCGAAAACGACTGCGACGGCATCGTGGCGCTGGGCGGCGGATCGTCCATGGACCTGGCCAAGGGCGTGGCCCTGCTGGCCACCCATGACGAGCCCCTGGCCGGGTACAACGCCGCCACCGGCGGCGGCGCGAAGATCGGCCCCTGCGCGCCGATGATCGTGATCCCGACCACCGCCGGGACCGGCTCCGAGGTCAGCCGCGGCGCGGTGATCATCACCGAGGACGGACGCAAGCTGGTCTTCGGCAGCCCGCACATGCTGCCGAAGATCGCGCTCTGCGACCCGGATCTGACGCTCGGCCTGCCGGCGCGGCTGACAGCGGCGACCGGCATGGACGCGGTCACCCATCTGATGGAGGCGGTGATGAGCCCGGTCGAGAACCCGCCCGCCGAGGCCATCGGCCTGGACGGGCTGTGGCGGGCCGTGGGCCAGGGCAATCTGATCCGCGCGACGGAGAACGGCCGGGACAGGGCGGCGCGCAAGGAGATGATGATCGCCGCCGCCGAAGGCGCGCTGGCCTTCCAGAAGGGCCTCGGCGCGGTCCACGCCATGAGCCACGCCATCGGCCGCATCGCCGCGCTCAACCTGCACCACGGCACGCTGAACGCCGTCTGCCTGCCGGCCTGCCTGCGCTACAACGACGAGGTGCTGGGGGACAAACGCGACAGGCTGCGCCACGCCATGGGCCTGAAGGCGGGCGAGCCGCTGGACCGGGCCGTCGAGGCGCTGAACGCGAAGCTCGGCCTGCCCGCGAACCTCTCGGAGATGGGCGTCACCGAGGCCATGATGCCCGGCCTGATCGAACACGCCCTGGCCGACCCCACCACGCCGACCAACGCGCGGCCGGTCGACGCCGCCGGCTTCGAGGCGCTTTACCGCGACGCAATGGGCATCTAGTACAACGGCGCGCCCCGGCCCGGGCGCCGGGGGCCACGCCTGAACCGTCGGGGCACGCTGCGCTGGCGGTCAGGCTCCGGCATGGATCCCGGGTCAGGCCCGGGATATGAAATCAACGGATCGGTGATGACGGAATGAAAGCTCTCTGGGGGCTGGCGCTGGGCAATTTCGCGGTCGGCACCGGGGCGCTGGTCGTGGCCGGCGTGCTGCCCGACATCGCCCGCGACCTGGGCGTCCCGGACGCCCGCTCCGGCCATCTCATCTCGCTCTACGCCATCGCCTATGCGCTGGGCGCGCCGCTGCTCGGCTCCCTGACCGGCGGGTTCGACCGCCGGCGGCTGCTGGTCGGCGCGGCGGCGCTGATCGCCGTCGCCAACATTGTGGCTGCGCTGGCGGCGAGCTTCGATCTGTTGCTGTTCGCGCGCATCGCCTCGGCGCTGGGCGCGGCGATCTTCTCGCCGATCGGCGCCGCGGTGGCCAGCACGCTGGTCCCGCCCGAACGCGTCGCCCGCGCGCTCTCGCTGGTCTTCGGCGGGTTCGTCGTCGCCACGGTCCTCGGCGTGCCGCTGGGCACCTGGCTGGGCGGCAATTTCGGCTGGCCCGTGACCTTCTGGTTCGTGGCCGCGCTGGCCGCCGGGGCCACGATCTCGGCCCTGGTCACGGTGCCGAAGGGTCTCAAGGCGCGGGGCGCGGGCTTCCGGCCGCTGTTCGCCGTGCTGAAAAACCACCGGATGGTGCTGGCGCTGTCGGTCGGTGTCGGCCACATGGCCTGCCAGTTCATCCCCTATACCTTCATCGCCCTGATCCTGAGCCAGCGCTCGAACGCGGACACCAACGACATCACGGTCGTGCTGCTGCTGTTCGGCCTGTTCAGCTTCATCGGCAATATCGTCGGCGGGCGGATCACCGACCGCTTCGGCACGACCGTCACGATTCTGGGCGGGCTCTTCACCCTGCCCGTCATCTTCGCAGCCTTCGACCTGCTGGACACCGGGGTGATCGCCGCCTGCATCATGCTCTCGGTCTGGGGCGCGGCGGGGTTCAGCTTCGCGGTCGCCCAGCAGGCCCGGCTGGTCGGCCTCGCGCCCGAGCAGAGCAGCACCGCGCTGTCCCTGCACGCCTCCTCGATGTATCTCGGCCAGGCTCTCGGCGCCCTCGTCGGCGCCCAGGTGCTGCGCGGCATGGACCTCTACGCGCTGCAGTGGTTCGCCCTCGCCGGCGCGCTGCTCACCCTGACGCTGTTCCTGATATCGCGGCGGCAGTGGCGCGGCCGCTGACGCGCCGGCTGCGATCGGATAGACTGGCGGCCATCGACCAAGCCACCGAACGGGGAGAACGACAATGTCAGCGAACGTGGCCCGTCATCCCAGCGCCCGTCCCGACGGCATCACCGCCGAGGAATGGCAGGCGCGTCTCGACCTCGCCGCCTGCTACCGGCTGGTGCACATGTTCGGCATGGACGACCTGATCTACACCCACATCTCCGCCCGCGTGCCAGGACCGGAAGAGCACTTCCTGATCAACGGCTTCGGCCTGCTCTACGAGGAAATCACGGCCTCGAACCTGGTCAAGGTCGACCTGGACGGCAACGTGGTCTCGGAGAGCGAATACGGCATCAACCCCGCCGGCTACGTCATCCACAGCTGCATCCATCGCGAACGCCCGGGCGTCGGCTGCGTGCTGCACACCCACACCGTCGCCGGCACAGGCGTCTCGGCGCAGGAAGGCGGTCTGCTGCCGCTCAGCCAGACGTCCATGCTGTTCACCGGCAACGTCGCCTATCACGACTACGAAGGCATCGCGCTGCGCGAGGAGGAACAGGAGCGGCTGGTGGCCGACCTGGGCGAGAAGAACGTCATGATCCTGCGCAATCACGGTCTGCTGACCGTGGGCGAGACCGTGGCCGAGGCGTTCCTGTACATGCACTACATGGAACAGGCCTGCCGCATGCAGATCGCCGCCCAGGCCGGCGGCAAGCTGGTGACCCCGCCGAAGCAGGTGCAGGAATATGTCCGCCAAGCCGCCATGGGCGGCTTCGGCGCCGGCGTCGGCCAGCGCGAGTTCGCCGCCCTCATCCGCCGCCTCGACCGCCAGGACACGAGCTGGCGGGAATAGAGCGTTCGGGAACCGATCGGGTCACTCCCGCCTTGTGCGGGGGTCCGGTCGGACATGCCTGCCTGGCTGACGCCGGCCAGTACTGAAACAACCTCCCCACTTCCCGGGTGCCCGCACGGGGGGCGGGCATAACAAGTAGCGGGGCGCCCGCACGGGGGGCGGGCATAACAAGTAGCGGGCCGCCGTCAGATCGGGCTGATCGCGCGCTTCTTGGGCGGACCGGAATCGTGCGGGCGCGGGGCGGCCATGGCGATGGCCTCGGCCAGCACGCGGCGCGTGTCGCGCGGGTCGATGACGTCGTCGACGCCGAAATGCTCGACCGCCCGGAGCGCCGTCAGGTTCCTGCGGATGTCGGCCTCCAGCTCGGCCTTGCGCGCCGCGGGATCGGGCGCGTTCTGCCAGTCGCGGCGGTAGGCGACGTTCAGCGCCGTCTCGATCGACATGGCGCAGAGCTCGGAGGTCGGCCAGACCCAGCAGCCGTCGGCGTGGAAGCCGCGGCCGCCGTTCATGGCGTAGTAGCCCGCGCCATAGCCCTTGCGGACCATCACCGAGTAGCGCGGCACGCTGGCCACGCCCAGTTCGTAGAGCATCTTGGCCGAGCGCAGGCCCAGCGTCGTCGCTTCCGCGCCCGAGCCGACGAAGATCCCCGGCATGTCGACGAAGTAGATCAGCGGCAGGCCGAAGGCGTCGGCGATGGCGATGTGGCGCGCGGCCTTCTCGGCGGCCTTCGAATCCAGCATGCCGGCCAGGAACATCGGGTTGTTGGCGACGACCGCGACCGGATGGCCGCCGATCCGGGCGAAAGCGGTGACCATGTTGCGCGCATGGCTCGGCTTGGTCTCGAAGACGCTGTCCCGGTCGAAGACCAGTTCGAGGATGCGGCGCATGTCGTAGGCGCGCCGCGAGCTCTCCGGCACGATATCCGCCAGCGCCTCTTCCCGGCGGCCGATTGGGTCGTCCGGCGCCGCGACCGGCGGCCGCTGGCCCGAATTGGACGGCAGGTAGGAGAGATAGCGGCGCATCGCCCGGAAACAGTCCTCCTCCGTCTCCGGCGCCATGTCGGCGAGCCCCTGACGGTCGGCCTGCACCCCGGCGCCGCCCAGCGCCTCGGTCTCGATCTCCTCGCCCGTGGCGGCGCGGACCAGCGCCGGCCCGCCGATGCCCATTTGCGAATGCCCGCGCCACATGACGCGGAAGTCGGCGAAGGAGGCCATATTGGTCGGTCCGGCATAGCCCGGGCCGAGGACCGCGGTGACGATCGGTACCCAGCCCGAGAGCCGCGCCAGGTGCCAGAAGGTCGTGCCGGCGGAAGCGAAGTGGCGGCTGTCCAGCCCGTCCTGGATACGGTGGCCCGCCCCTTCCAGCAGCCAGATCAGCGGATGGCCGTTCTTCTCGGCCATGTCCATGATGCGGTGCGTCTTCTCGGCCCCGACGACGCCGACGGAACCGCCGAGGACGGTAAAGTCGTCGCCCAGCAGATAGACCGGCCGCCCCTCGATCCTGCCCCAGCCGGTGACGATGCCGTCGGCGGGCGCATTCAGCGTGCTGGTCAGTTCGGTATCGCGCGCCGGCTCCACCAGGCCGCCGATCTCCCGGAAACTGTCGGGGTCGAGCAGCGCGGCGATCCGCTCGCGCACCGTCATCCGTCCGCGGCCGTGCTGCTTTCCGACCGCCTCTGGCCGGCCCGCGTCGGAGACGCTGAGCCGCTTGGCCGCGATTTCCTCCAGGCGCTGGTGCGCCGCTTCATCGGTCATGTCCTTCGAGCCTCCCCTGCCCGTCAGATGATAGATGCGGCGCGCGCCGCCCTGCGGTCAAGCCGCGCCGGCTTCCCCGATGGGTCCGGGCGGATGGTCCCGGTCCGCCCACAGGCCGACGCCGAGCGATACCGACGTGCAGATGCCGAAGCCGATCATCAGCGGAATGACGCTGCCGTCCAGCTGGCTGCCGATCAGGATGCCCTGGGGCACGGCGAGCGCGGTCGGCACGAAGCCGACGAAGGCCGAGGCGATGCCCGCGATGGCGCCCATGGGTTCCATGGCGAGCGCGTTCAGATTGCCGAAGACCATCCCGACGGCGAAGAAGATCGCCATGAAATAGACCATCAGCCAGAACAGACTCGGCTCGACGCCCATCGCCAGCGCGATGGCGGCCATGACGAAGGATGTTGCCGCGGACGCGGTCTGGGAAATGCGCACCAGACGGCGCATGCCATAGCGCATCACGATCCGCCCGTTGAGAAAGGAGGCGACGCCCAGCGACGCCGCGCCGCCGGCGAAGTACAGCGCGAAGGCGTCACCTGTGCCGTACTGGTACTGGAAGATCTGCTGCGCCGAGCTGAGATAGGCGAGGAACGGCCCGAAGGTGAAGCCCGTGGCGATGGTGTAGCCCAGCGTGATCCGGTTGGTCGCGGCGGTGCGGAAGCCGCGCGCGATGTTGGAGAGAGAGAACCGCGCCCGGCGCGCCGGCGGCAGGGTTTCGAACTGGCGCAGGCCGAACCACGTCACCGCGATGCCGGCCAGGCCGATGAAGAAGACGAAAATCAGGTGCCAGTCGCCGGCGAACAGGATTCCCTGCCCCACCATGGGCGCCAGGATCGGCACCAGGATGAAGACCGCCATGATGAAGCTCATGACCTGGGCCATGCCGCGGCCGGCGAAGCGGTCGCGGACCACGGCGATGGTGACGATCCGCGCCGACGCGGCCCCCAGACCCTGAAGCGCGCGGCCCACAAGCATGGTTTCGAAATCCGGCGCGAACAGGGAGGCGAGGCAGCCGGCCAGGAAGATGGCGATGCCGATGTAGATGGCCGGCTTGCGGCCGATGCTGTCCGACAACGGGCCGTAGATCAGCTGTCCCAGCCCCAGGCCGGCGAACAGCACGGTGACGATGAGCTGGTTGTCGGTGACGTCGGCGACGCCGAGATCGCGCCCCATGACCGGCAATGCCGGCAGCACCGTGTCGATCGACAGCGCCACCATGGAGGTGAGCAGCGCCATCATCGTCACGAACTCCGTCCGTCCCGGTCCCGTCCCGCCATTTGCCGACTTGCTCATCCGCGCCTCTCGTCAGAGGCGGGGAACCTATCGCGCAATGCCGGCGAGGGAACAGCCGATTTCGCAGATGCGGTATTCGCGGACTCAGCCGGCCTCTGCGCCCGTCTGGTGTTTCCAGGGCCCGACATAGCCCGCCGACCAGTCCGGCGGCAGTTCGCAGCCACGCGGATCGTGGCAGGAGAAACGGGCCGGCTTGCCGCGCACGATGGCGCCCTCGTAGGGGCTGGGGATCGGATTGGTCACATAGGGCATGGAATCGGCGGAGCTGTAGACGTTGAGCAGCATCGGCCGCATGCGGTCGGAACGGTTGGCCTGGCTGCCGTGAATGACGCGGCAGTTGATCAGCACCGCCGAGCCCGCCGGCCCGGTGAGGCTGACCACGTCGTCCCGCCAGCCCTCGTACAGGTCCTCCTCGGGAATGCGCAGCACCCAGTTGCCGTCGCGGTCGTACATCGAGTGCATGGGCGGCTTGTGGCTGCCGCGGATCGCCAGCAGCGGCCCCTGCGGCTCGCCGCAGTCCTCCAGGTAGATGCCGACGGTCATGGGGCTGTAGTCGGTATGCGGCCAGGCCGGTACGTCCTGGTGCCAGTCGAACTTGTGGCCGCCCCTGGGCCATTTGAAGTTGAGCTTGGCGTGATAGAATTTCACGTCCGGCCCGCAGACGTCCGCTGCGATGTCGGCCGAGACCGACTCGCTGGCGAAGGCCCAGAACTCGGGATGGTGCGTGACCGGGCTGACCAGCCGCCTGAGCCGCGGGTCGTCGGGCGAATGCCCCTCCTCCAGGATGAAGCGGCCGTCATCCTCCGCGACCTCGCGGCTGAGATCGACCATCTCGTCCATCGCACCCTGCAGACGCTTCAGCCGGGCGGCGTCGACCGCGCCCTCGATCACGGCGCAGCCGTCCTCGAAGAACTGTTCCCGCTGTGCCTTGCTCAGCACCGTCGCGGGATGCTTCAGCACGTCTTCCATCAACATGAACTCTACTCCACTACCCGATCGCCGGCGGCTCCGCGCAGACCTGCTCGTAGGCAAAGCGTTCGGTCAGTCCGCCCGACTGCTGATAGATGTCCAGGGTCGCCTCGAAGGCGTCCCGCGTGATCTCCACATGCGGCGTCCAGCAGCCGAGCCGCTGGTAGGCTGCGATACAATCGGTCAGCGCCGCCTCGGTAATGTCCGGGAAATGCGGCTTCTCGGCGCGCGCGATCTCCGCGGCCGAGGCCTCGTTCATATAGCGCCGCGTCTTCGCATAGGCCCGCATGAAGGCGCGCGCCATGTCGGTCTCGAGCCATTCGCGCTTCGCCGCCAAGCTGGAAAAGCCGCAGCGGCCGACCTTCGGGCCGACCTGCGCGACGACGCGGCCGACGCCGTCGGCCTCGAGTTGCTGCGGATAGGGACCCTGCTGCTGCACGTACTGGCCCTGCCCTTCCCGGTAGGCGCGGTCGATGGCATCGGCGCCGCCGGGGGTGATCGCCTTGATCCTGTCGAAGTCGATGCCGGCGCGGTGGCAGGCGTATTTGAACATCACCTGCGGCTGGCCGCCGCCGAACATGACGACCTCCGCCCCCTCCAGCTTCTTCCAGTCGAAGTCCGGATCGGCCTCGCGCCCGGTGATGAAGAAGCCATCCATCTCGTTGACCTGGGCGAAGTGGACCGCGCTCGGCGTCTCGCCTTTCTGCAGCGGCCCGAAGCCCTGGCTGAGCGCCGACTGGATGACGTCCGCCTCGCCGCGCTCCAGCGCCTCGATCGCCGAGACGCCCGGCTTCGCCACCGACCAGTCCGGCTCCAGCCCTTCCTCCTGCAGGAAGCCGCCCGTGAAGGTGGAGATCAGCGGCGAATAGAACGCCGAGAACAGCGTGAACTGGATGCGGATGACGGTCATTGTCTTGCCTCCCCTTGATTTCGTCGATCTTGCCCGCCCCGTCCCCGGCGAACAAGGTCGAGGCGGCGCGGCGACGCTGGCCCTTGGCCCCTGCCGCCGATCATGGTGAAATCGCTGCGGGAGAAAATGCATCATGACCGAGTTCGAAACCGAACCCCTGCACGACGATTTCGGCGCGCGGATCACCGGCGTCGACCTGACTCCGCCGCTGGCGCCGGAGACGGTCGAGGCAATCCGCGAAGCGATCGACGAGCATTCGCTGCTGATCTTCCCCGATCAGGGTCTCGACGACGGGGCGCAACTCGCCTTTACCGGCCTGCTGGGCGAGCCGGAGCCGAACCACGTGATCCTCGGCCAGACCGGCCGCCGGGAATATTTCGGCACCATCGGCAACATCGACGCCGAAGGTCGGCAGATGGGCAACGACCACAGGCATGTCCGGTTCCTGACCGGCAACAACATGTGGCACAGCGACTCCTCGTTTCGCGAAGTGCCGTCCTTCGTCTCCATCATGTCGGTCCACGAGGTGCCCGAGGAGGGCGGCGAGACGCTCTATGTCAGCGCCCGCGCGGCCTATGACCGCCTCTCCGAGGCGGAGCGCGACGAGATCGACCCGCTGGTGACGATCCACGACTACGTCTTTTCCCGCTCCAGGGTCGGCCCGGACGCGGTCACGCCCTCCCACGCCGCCAGTCTGCCGCCGGTCCGCCAGCGGCTGGTGCGCGCCAACCCGCGGACGGGGCGGAGGAACTATTATGTCGGCTCCCATGCAAAGACCATCGAAGGCTGGGAGGACGCGCGGAGCCGCGACCTGCTGGACGACCTGCTGGCGCGCGCGACGCGGCCGGAGCACGTCTACACCCTGCGCTGGTGGCCGGGCGACCTGGTGATCTGGGACAACCGCTGCCTGCTGCACCGGGGCGTCGGCTATGACGCCGACCGTTACCGCCGGCTGATGCGCCAGACCCGCGTCGCCGGAAGGTGCAACACACTGGCGGAGTAGCGCCGTCCGGGCGCGGTGTCCGGCCGGCTCAGCCCTTGCGAGCGGTGATGCACCAGATCGCGCCGGGCAGCTTCACGCCCTCGTCGGTCTGATGTTCCGCCAGCATGGCGCGCAGCGCCGGCTTCATGCGCTCGACCGCCTCGGGTCCGGCTTCGCGCGCCGCGCCACCCACGGGACCGATCTCCAGCGCTGAGACAACCGCCTCGTCGGCGTCGACGCCCAGGCGCAGCATTCGGTCGACGGGCTCCAGTTCGATGTCGGTGAAACCGCCGGCCGTCAGGATGCGCTTCACCCGGTCGGGATCGGCGAAGGACATCGGGCCCGGCTCCTCCGGTCCGGGGCGTGGCGGCAGTTCGATGAACGCCTTGGCGACGATGACCGGCTTCAGCATCCACGGGTTCTCGGACAGCGCGCGCCAGCAGGCCAGCGCCAGCCGTCCGCCCGGTTTCGTCGCGCGGCCGATATTGGCGAAGGCGGCATCGGCGTCGCGGAAGAACATCACGCCGAAGCGCGAGAAGACGAGGTCGAAGGCGGCGTCGCCGAAATCATGGGCCGCCGCATCGGCCTCGACGAAATCGACCGCCGCGGCGCCCGGCCGGGTACGGGCGTGTTCCAGCATGGGCCGGGAGACATCGACACCGATCACCCTTGCGCCCGTCGCCGCGATGTCGATGGCCGTGCCGCCGCAGCCGCAGCCGATGTCGAGCACCGTCTCGCCCGCCCCCGGGCGGGCCGCCGCCAGCACGTGATTGCTGAAGGGCGCCAGGGTCGCGTCCATGCGCGCCTGGTTGCGCACCCATTTGGCGCCGTTCGGCCCGTTCCAGTATTCGATCTGCTCGGCGTTGATCGCGTTCACGTCGTTCCTCCCCCGGGGCCGCACCGCCCCCCATGCTTACAAGGCCAGCCGCGCGGCCATCCGGTGACGGTCGGCCTCGAACTGGCGGCGACGATATTGCGCGGCCAGACCGGCGATGCAAATGACCACGGCGAGAAAGAACATCTCGAAGGGCATGGGCCTCAGCGACAGGCCGTTGCCGATCAGCGCGGTGACGAAGACGGGCGTGAACAGACAGATTCCGTGCCGGTTCAATGCCAGCATCATCATGATCAGCGCGCCGAAATAGGCGAAGAAGCCCAGGATCCCGTTCTCGATGATCATGGTCAGGTAGGTGTTGTGGGAAGTCGTCTCCTTCAGCCGCCAGATGACCGACGACATGTTGTCGGAGCCGATGCCGGTGCCGAGCCAGACTTCCGCGCTGTCACGGCCCGAGATGATGTCGAGACGCTCGATCCAGGTGCCGAGACGGCCGGACCCCAGTTCCTCCAGCTTGATGTTCGTGTCGTTGCGGACCGCGGCCTTGCGCTCCTCGTTCTCGATCGCGATCAGCGCCAGCAGCAGCACGCCGGCGACCAGCACCACCGCCTTGACCGGCCGCGGAATGCGCTGCGAGAACATGCCGTAGCAGCCGAAATAGGACACTGCCGCCACCAGCACCTGGGTGGAGAAGCAGCCCACGATGTAGAGCATCGCCATACCGACGAAGGCCGCCATGACCTTCGTCGACAGATGCCCCCAGTACCATGCCTGGTGGACCACCAGCATGAAGGCCAGGGTCATGTAGCCGCTGGAATGGGGATTCTCCGGACCACCGTGGTAGGGCGCGAGGCGGCCATTGCCGACCAGGGCCGCCCACCAGCCCGGCACCGGATCGTCGAAGACGGCCTCGTTGGAATGCAGGTAGAAGGGCTGCGTCGCCGACCAGATCATCACCCAGAAAATGGCCCCGCAGGCCAGCCAGGCGATCAGCCGCAGCGGGAACTTGTCGTAGTGCCCGAAGGCGAGAATGCCGAGATAGAACGGCCCGAGATAGCGGAGCATCTGGGGGAAATCGATACGGTGCTGCAGGATCAGATGCGACACCAGCCAGATGACCGGCAGGCTGCTCACCAGAAACAGCAGCCGCCAGCGCCAGGATGACGGCCGCGCCGCCACGCTGATGAACGACAACCCGGCGAGGCCGCCGAAGATCAGCGCCGCCAGCGGCGTCAGCAGCCCTTCGGGCAGGGCGTTGTAGAAGGCCGCATAGAAGAAGCCGAGCGCGATCAGCGGCGGCAGCGCGAGTTCGAAGAACGGCAGATGCTGGCCGCCGCGCTCGCCCGCCCGTCCCTGGATGTCGCTGATCGCCAAGCCTTGCGCCCTTGCCGTGGAAATGGTCGCCGTCGCCCAATCTACAGCAAGAGCCGTACCGCCGTCAGGCCCGGGTTCAGGTCGACAGGAAGCGCCGCTCCTCACCCTCCAGAACCGCCGCCGTCAGCCGCCCGCTGAAATAGGCGCCGGTGTCGATGCCGATCCGGTTGTGGCGGCTCTCGACTTCCAGGTTGGGCGTATGGCCGTGGACGACCACGCAGCCGAAATCGTCGTCGCTCTGCAGGAAGGCGTTGCGGATCCAGATCAGATCGTTGCCGTCCTGGCGGGCCAGCGGCACGCCGGGGCGTATCCCGGCATGCACGAACAGGTAGTCGCCGGCCCGATAGCTCAGCTTCAGGCCCCGCAGGAACGCCAGATGCTCGGCCGGCATGTTGTCGGCCAGCGCCGCCTGGGCCCGCAGCAGTTCGTCGATGCCGGGCTCGCTCCGGCGGATGCGGATGCCATAGGAGGCCAGCGTGGCGTCGCCGCCGAAGCGGAGCCAGTCGCGGCCGATCTCGGCGTCCTCCAGAAACTGCAGCAGCACCGCCTCGTGATTGCCGATCAGGGAAACCATGCGCGCGCCGCCGTCGAAGGGATCGGCACAGAGGATGTCGAGCACCTCGGCATTGCCCGAACCGCGGTCGAGATAGTCCCCCAGAAAGACGACGGTGTGTCGCCCGACCTCGCCCTGGTCCATGTCGGCCCGGATCATCTCCACCAGTTCGAGCAGCAGATCCGCGCGTCCGTGCACGTCGCCGATGGCGTAGATGCGTTCGCCATCGGGGGCGCAGGCCACCGTTGCGGCGGTTGCCTGTTGCTCTGCGCGGCTCTTCTTCATCCACGGTAGCATGGGGCTTGCAAGCCTGCTTTCAACCCGGAGCTTCGGACCGTCGATTCATATAGATCGGTCGCGAATTTGAAAATCTTTTCGCAATTCGTGAATCCGGCGGCCCGGAAGGAGCGGATGGAGGCGTGAGAATGACCAGACGCTGGCTTGGCGCGGCATTCGCCGCGGTATTCGCCTGCCTTGCTCCCCTTGCCCATGCGCAGGAGCAGGACAAGGAGCAACTGACCGCGGAGGCGCTGGCGCAGATCTACAAGGAAACCCTGGACCAGGCGCGGCGCGGCGACATGGGCGCCCAGTTCCAGGTCGCGATAGCGCTCTGGCAGGGCAAGGGCGTCAAGCCCGACAAGATCGAATCCGCCTTCTGGCTGGAGAAGGCCGCCGAGCAGGGACACAAGCAGGCGATCAACCGCCTCGCCTGGCACTACCGCCAGGGCGTGGGCGTGATCAAGAGCGTCCCCCGGGCGGAGGCGCTCTACAAACAGGCCTACAATCTGGGCGTGGTCGGGGCTTCGGTGCCGCTGGCTGCCATCTACCGCAGCGGCGAGGGCCGGTCGGTGGAAGACGGCGGTCAGGGGCGCGTGGCCGAAAACCATGCCGAGGCCGTGCGGTGGGCCCTGATCGGCGCGGAAGCCGGCATCGACCGCGGTCAGAACCTGCTGGGCGAGCTCTACCGCGACGGCGTCGGCGTGCCGCAGGATTTCGCCACGGCGCTGAAGTATTTCGACCTCGCGGCGCAGCAGGAATTTCCGCTGGCCTACTACAACGCCTCGGTCATCTACCGCGATGGCGTCGGCGTGGAAAAGAACACCGAGAAGGGTCTGGAGTACCTGAAACGCGCCGCCGACATGGGCCATGCCGGCGCCATGATCGACCTCGCGCTCGCCTATGCCGAGGGCAGGGATCTGGAGCAGAGCTACGAACTGGCGCTGCAGTGGTATTCCAGGGCCGCCCAGCGCAACACCCGGATGGCGGTGAAGCTGGCGCAGGCCTATGAGGAGGGCATGTTCGGCGGGCCGGATTTCGCCCGCGCCTACAAGTGGTACTACATCGCCGCAACCGCCGGCGAAGTCTCCGCGCTGGTCGGCCGCCTGGCGATGAAGGAGCGCATCGACGACGCGACCCGGCGGAGCATGGAAAGCGAAGGCGACGCCTGGATGGAGCAGGCCGGCGTGACCCGCGAGGCGGGCATGGGCGCTTCCTGATCATCGGCGCCGACCCTATAGTGCGCCACGCTTGCCCCGGCCTCTGAAGCGGAAAGGATCGTGACGACCGTGACGACGAGAGCGAATCGCCGGGTGCGCATGATCGCCTCGTCTCCACCGGTGCTGATCGGCATCGCCCGCATCGGCGACCTTCTCATCGTGCTGATCGCCGGCTGGCTGGCCTACGTCCTGCGCCATGACACGCTGACGATGCCCGTGGCCTATGTCGCCGCCATCGGCGTCGCCCTGGCGCTGACGGCCAATGCCTTCCAGGTCGCCGGTCTCTACCGTTTCGGCGTCGTGGAGACGGTGGGCGGTCAGCTCGGCCGCATCATCGGCGGCTGGACGGCGGTCTCGCTGCTGCTGCTGGCCATCGGCTTCTTCTCCAAGACATCTGCGGACTATTCGCGCATCTGGGTCGGCATCTGGCTGGGCCTCGGCTTCGTCGCCATCGTGGTCTTCCGGCTCGGCATGGCGCGCCGGATCGAATCCTGGAAGCAGTCGGGCGTGATGCAGCGCAACGCCGTCGTGGTCGGCGCCGGCGCGCAGGCGGAGCGGCTGCTGCGCTATGTCGCCGAGCAGAAATCGGAGCTCGGCGTGGAGATCGTTGCGGTTTTCACCGTCCGGCCCAATGCCGGCCGCCGGGACGTTCTGGGCACGCCGGTGCGCGGCGACCTCAACGATCTGCTGCTCTTCCTGCGCGGCAATCAGGTCCAGGAGGTCATGGTCGCCCTGCCGTGGGACGACGAGGAGCAGATCGCCGAGGTGCTGACCCGGCTGCGCGAGGCGCCCGTAGACGTCACGCTCGCGCCGGAGCCGCTGGGCTATCGCCTGATGGAGCGGCGCGTGCGCCATCTGGGCGGCCTGCCCATGACGGTGGTGCAGGAGCCGCCGCTCTCGGGCTGGAACTATGTCGTCAAGGGGCTGGAGGACCGGATATTGTCGGCGCTGATCATCGCCGCCATCTCGCCGCTGCTCGCGCTGATCGCGCTGGCGGTGCGGCTCGACAGCCCCGGTCCCGCGATCTTCCGCCAGCAGCGCTACGGCTTCAACAACAACGTCTTCACGGTCTTCAAGTTCCGCACCATGCGCACCGACATGGGTGACGCCAGGGGCGGCGCGCAGGCGACCCGGGGCGATCCCCGCATCACCCGCCTCGGCGCCTTCCTGCGCCGGACCAGCCTCGATGAACTGCCGCAGCTCTTCAACGTGCTCCGGGGCGAGATGTCCCTGGTGGGTCCCCGCCCCCACGCCGTCGCCCACAACGAGGAGTACGCCCAGCTCATCGACCAGTATCTCGGCCGCCACAAGGTCAAGCCCGGCATCACCGGCTGGGCGCAGATCCACGGCCTGCGCGGCGAGACCGACACTCCGGAAAAGATGGAACGGCGCGTGCAGTACGATCTCTACTACATCGACAACTGGTCGCTATGGTTGGATATCCGCATCCTGATTCGGACGATCTTCGTGGGGTTCGTGCACAAGAATGCCTACTGACCGCGCCATTGCCGCCCCGCGGCGGGCCTGAGCCTCCGCCGGCCGCCATGCTGTTCTATTTCGAACGCTTGCTCGTTTTCGCGCTGATCGTGGTTCTCGCCGCGGCGCCGCTCCCGCTGGGCAGCAACCGGCCGGTGAGCTGGTCGCTGCTGTCCTTCGCCAGCGGCGGCCTGGTCTGTCTCTGGGGACTGGCGGCAACCTTCCGGCCGACGCTGTTCCGCCTGTCGGGCACGGCCGCCATCGTGCCTGCGGTGGGCTGGCTGCTGCTCGTCGGCTGGCTGCTGGCTCAGACCGGCGGGCCGGAATTCCTGTGGCACCCGCTCTGGGCGCCGACGGCCGCCGCCCTGGAGCTGGAGACCATCGATGGCGCCATTGCCGTCTCCCCGTCCGACGCCGCCACGTCGGCCATGCGGCTGCTGGCCTATGGCGGCATCTTCTGGGTCGCCGCCCAGACCGGGCGGGAACCGGACAACGCCGCGATCTACGTCTTCGCCGCGGTCGGCATCGGCACACTCTACGCCCTCTACGGACTGGCGGCGGAGATCGCCGGCGGCGAGACCATCGTCGGGCTGAAGAAGTGGGCCTACGAGGATTCGCTGACCTCCACCTTCGTCAACCGCAACAGCTTCGCCACCTTCGCCGCCCTGGCCGCCGTGGCCGGGCTGGGCATGGTGATGCGCGGACTGCGCGCCGCCGGCGGCGGCATGAGCGCAGAGCCGCGCCCCGTGATCCGCCGCCCGGCGCGGATCAGCCCCGAGGTCTGGCTCTGCGCCTTCGCGGTGCTGATCCTCGTGATCGCGCTGGTGCTGACGCGCTCGCGGGCCGGGCTGGTCGCCTGCGGCGTCGGCATGGCGGCGCTGGGCTGGGGCTGGTTCTACCGCCGGGGACGCCTGCCGGGCGCGCCGGTCCTGCTGGCGGCGGCCGTGGCCAGCGTCGTCGTCGTGCTGCTGGCCGCTGGCGGCGGTACCTTCGAGCGCAAGGTCGACGCCGACGGCCAGGAACTCAGCGGCCGGCCCTGGCTGTTCCAGCGCACCCTCAGCGCCATCGCGGACCAGCCCCTGACGGGCCATGGCGGCGGCGCCTTCGAAAGCTATTTCCACGGCTACAAGAACGCCGAGTTCGGCGGCGTCTACGCCATCAGCAAGGCGCACAACAGCTATCTGGAATTCGCCGCCGACGCCGGCGCGCCAGCGCTTCTGCTGCTGCTCGGAATCTACGCCTGGATCGCGGGCGCGTGCATCCGCGGCATCAGGGTGCGCCGACAGGACGCGATCTATCCCGCCATCGGCCTCGCGGCGGCGGCTCTGGTCGGCCTGCACGCCCTGGTCGACTTCAGCGTGCAGATCCCGGCCGTGGCGGCGCTTTTCGCCATGCTGCTGGGCGTCGGTTACGCCCAGGCCTTCCCCACCGGCGGCGGGCGGCACAACCGGCTCTAGAAACGGTCGGGAACGGCGGGGGTCAGGGCAGGCCCGGCGGGCGGAGCCCCGGCGTGCGCCGCTGCAGATACCAGCGCAGGAACTGCGCCATCAGCTCCGGCTCGTCGGCCAGGGCGCGGCGCACCTGCGGCAGGCCCGCCCGGTCGAGCACCGTTTCCGCCAGGATGCGGGCGTTGTAGCGCGCCAGGCCGCGGATCTGCGCCAGCACGCGCTCCTGCTGCTGGTCATCCAGCACGGGCCAGAGCGCCAGCCCGAGGATCACCCGCGGCCGCATCAGGTCGATGACCTGCGGGCCGGTCTCCAGCGACATGGTGAAGGCCAGCGCCGCCTCCACGCCCACGCCCCTGGCCAGCAGTTCCGCCTGCGAGAGGCGCAGCCAGACATAGGGCTGGGCCGGGTTGTTCATCAGTGACTGCCGCGCCGCCTCGATGGAGGCTTCCAGATAGCCCATGCGCGCAGGATCGTCGGGCGCGGCGCGCTGGGCCGCAATCAGCTCGATCAGGGCCAGGTCGCGGGGCGCGGTATAGTCCGACGGCAGGATCCGCGCCGCCGAGACCAGGCTTTCACGCGCGCGCGTCAATCCCTGCGCGCCGACCGGCTGACTTTCCTGCAGGCGGTCGATCACCGTCTCCCCGGTGGATGCGGCGACGGCGTTCAGCAGTTTCGGCACCGACAGGCCGACAAGCAGCAGTCCTGCAGAAAGGATGACGAGGCCGCCTGCCGAAGAGCCGATGGCCAGCGCCCGCGTGGTGGAACGGCGCCGGCGGCCGGGACCGCTCATGCCGGGACGTGCGGCGTCGCGGGATCGTAGGATGGATCGGTGGCCTCAGGCCCCATAATACTTGCCGTAGCCGCGATAGTAGAAATAGCTGTCGCTGTAATTGTACTTCTGGTGGCGGCGGATGTCGACGCGGGTCATCGCCACGCCGGCGAGGTCGCCATTGGCTTCCTGCACCTGGCGGATGCCGGCAAGCACCGCCTCCCGGCGGGTGGAGCCCCAGCGCACCAGGAAGACGGTCTTGTCGACATTGCGCAGCAGGACCAGCGAGTCTGATACCGGCAGGACCGGCGGCGTGTCGAGGATCACGAGGTCGTAGCGGTTCTCGAGTTCGCCGATGAGCTGACGCATGGCCGCGGAGCCAAGCGCGTCCGGCGGATTCGGGGCCTTTGCGCCGGCGGTGATGTAGTGCAGGCCCGATTTCAGGTCGATCTCGATGGCGTCGTTCAGGTCAGCCGCGCCGGTGAGGATCTCGACCACGCCCTGGCCGTTGGGCACGCGCAGCGATTCGTGGACCGAAGGCTTGCGCAGGTCGCAGTCCACCAGGATGGTGCGCTGGCCCGCCTTGGCCGCGGCGCGGGCCACGGAGACGGCGGTCGAGGTCTTGCCTTCGGCGGGGACCGACGAGGTGAACATCACCGATTTCGGCGGCCGGTCGATGCTGGACAGCATCAGCGATGTTCGTATCGTCCTTATGGCTTCGGCGTAGAGCGAGTTCGGCTGGTCCAGCACGAATTCCTCGGGCGTGTAGCGCCGCGCCTCCATGACCGACAGCCGCGGGACGATGCCCAGCGCCGGCACGTAGATCGACTGCTGGAGCTGCTGCAGCGAGCGGAAGCCGGAGTCCATGTATTCGATCAGGAACACCACCATCACCGCCAGCATGGCCGAGCCGACCAGCGCCGCCGCCAGGGTGAGCGACTTGCGCGGGAAGCTCGGGAACAGCGGCGTCGACGCCGGCGTGATGATGCGGGCGTTGGCCTGTTGCGGCGAACGCTCCTGCAGGTTGATCTCGTTGAAGCGGCCGAGCACCGTTTCGTAGAGCTGCTTGTTGGCGTCGCGCTCCGACCGCAGCGCCTGCAGCGTCACCTCGGCGTCCGACTGGCGCTGGACCTGGGCCTGGAGAATGGCGACCTCCTGCTCCAGATTGCGCACGCGCACCCGCGACAGTTCCAGATTGTTGTTCTGACCGATGACGATCTTGTTGATCTCGCCGCGGATCTTGTTCTGCAGATCCTCCAGTTCGGCCCGCTTCAGCAGCAGGCGCGGATGGCGGTCGCGGAGCTGCGTGCGGAGTTCCGCGATCTCTCGGACCACTTCGGCCTCCTGCTCCCGCAGGCGCCCGATCAGCGGCGAATCCAGCACGGAGGCGACGGTCTCGATGCCGCCTTCCTCTTCCAGCAGGCGCTGCACCTGCTGGTTGCGGGCCTCAGCCTCGGCGAGTTCCTGCCGCGCCTCGACAAGCTGGCGGTTGAATTCTGCGACCTGCTCCTCGATCAGCGAAAGACGATCGCCCTGGCTGACATAGCCGGTCTCGCGGCTGAATTGCTCCAGCGCCTGCTCGGACTGCTGGTACTGGATCTTCAGCAGTTCGACCTCGTCGCGCAGGAAATCGGAGGCGCGTGACGTGGCGTCGGACTTCTCCGTCCGGGTGCTTTCGACATAGGCCTGGGCGAAGGCGTTGGCGACCTCGGCCGCGAAAGCCGGGCGGTCCGAGATGAAACGGATGGCGATGGTGCGCGCGCGCTCCGACGGATCCACGGAGAGACCGTCGAGCAGCGTCCTCTTGACGTGCTCGCGCTCGAACTCGGCCAGTTCCTCGGGCGTCATGCTCGCCAGCACCGAGGTGTTCTCGTCGGTCTGGCTGCCGCCGCGGAACTTGTTCAGCACGCCGCGGACGCCCTCCACCACGGGATCGGGAAGAATGCTCTTGATCGTGGCCTTGAGCGAGAACCCGGCCGTGACCGAACCGCCCGCGTCCCAATACAGACGATCCGGGTTCTCGAACAGGTCCAGGCGCGCAGCGACGGTTTCGGCCACCTGAGAGGAGGCGATGATCGCCGCCTGGGTCTCGTTGAAATAGAAGTCCTGGGTCTCGCCCTGGACGACACCCTGGATGCCGGTGACCTGTTCGTCGCGGATACCGATGACCACTTCGCTGGCCGCCGAGTAGAGGGGCGTCTGGCTCTGCAGCCAGTAGAACGCCATCAGCATGCCCATGATGACGATGGCCGCGATGATCCACTTGCGCCGCCACAGGATGGTGAAGACCTGGCGGAAATTCACCATCGGGCTGTCGCCGCGGCCGGCGTCGACGAAGGACGGCGCGTCGCTCATCTCGTCAGGCCTCGCCGAATCCAGATAGCTCACGTTCGCCATGGTTCATCCGGCCTCACGCGCCGGAAAGCCGCCGGCGCGCCCGAATCCGCTATCCGCAGGGATTCCGTCAGCCATGTCAGCCATTTGCCGGAGACTATCTACTCTACAAGCGATCATGTGCCCTCAAGTGGCGAAGCGATTTGCGTTTCCGGCTCTCCTGCCAGGCGACATCTAGAGAGGCCGCACCGCCGGGATACCCGATATGGCCGACAAATGCGGCCGCACAATGGTAGGAAGCAAGCGATGTGCCAAACTCCGCGAGCCGCGGGGCGAGCCGGCATCAGAACAACCGTCGATGCACTTCGATCGTGTCGCCGGGCAGGATGATGGCGTCCTGATCGGCCTCGAACTTGATCAGTTCGCCGGCATTGTTCGTCCGGAAGATCGTGATCGGTTCCTCCCTGGCGCGGCGGGTGTAGCCGCCGCCCACCGCGATCGCCATGCGGGCGTTCAGGCCCGGCTGGTACTTGTAGGAACCCGGACTGCCCACCTGCCCCAGAATGAAGAACGGGCGGTAGTTGGTGACTTCCACGGTGACCTGCGGGCTGACGAAGAACTCCTCCAACGCCCCCGTCAGCACGCGGTTGAATTCGCCCGGGGTCATGTTCTCCGCGGTGATCTGGCCGATCAGCGGATAGGACAGCTCGCCCGCCGCGCTGACCTCGAACTCGCCCGATATCTCCTCCTGGCCGAAGACCTTGATCGACAGCCGGTCGCCGGGGCCGAGGCGGTACTCCTCCAGTTTCCGGGCGACCTCGTCGGGCACCTCGTCGATGTTCACCAGGGGCACGGCGGCGCTGTCGTCGGTGGCGTTGGAGGCGCGCACGCGCAGCTTGCCGTCCGCCGTGCGCTCGGGCTCGGCGTCCCGCGGCGGTACCGGGCTGGTGATCAGATTCGCCTCATCGGAGGCCGGCGGGGCGGTCTGAGGACCGGCGGCGGCCTGTTGTTGCTGCTGCGGCGGCGAGACGGGCCGAGGCGCCGCCTGCTGCTGCTGCGGTTCCGGCGGCGGCGTTGGCGCGGGCCGAGGCGCGGCCGCCTGCGGCTGCGGGGCGGGCTGGACGATGGCCGCAGGCGGCGGCGGAACCGGTTGCGGCTGCGCGGCGGCCTGCGGCTGGGCGACGGGCGCGCGCGGAGCCGCCGGCTGGGGCGCAACGCCGTAGCGCCGCTCCGCACAGCCCTGGGCCAGCGTCGCCGCAATTCCCAGCGCCGCAAGACCGAGGGCCAATCTCAATCCGCCACGATTCATCGTTACACTCTCTCCATGGTGGGCTGAATCGGCAAGCCGCTCAGTAGTGCATGGTCAGCGTGACGCCAACGACATGCTTGGAGAATTCACGGTTGGCGTCATTCGAGCTGAGCAGCGAGTAATTCCAGAACCCGCGCATGCGCATGTACTCGTTCATCAGCCAGAGCAGCGCAAGTTCGGTGTCGACGCCGGTGTCGGAGGTGCCGTTCTCCAACGTATCGGCGAGAGCCAGGTCGATGCCGGCGCTGGCGAGTATCTCGTAGGTCACCTCCAGCTGAGCGCCGAGGCTGAGCGTGTCCGTCAGCGCGGCGACGTCGGGGACGTTGACGTTGTTGATGATGCTGAAGGCGTTGGTCTGCGCAAGCCGGCGGTTCCACCCGGCGGTGAAGGTCCAGGAATCATGCGGGTTCCAGACCAGATCCAGCTTTCCGGACAGGAACGGGAAGCTGTCGGCATTGCGATCGTGCGGAATGCCATAGCCGATGCCCAGGGCGCCTTCGAGGAAGGTCACGGCGGAAGCGTCGTAGGTGAACCCGACATTCACGCCGGTCGAATAGAAGCCCCGCTCCAGCCCGGCATTGTCGAACTGCCGGAAATTGCGGGCCAGATTGAAGAAGGGTTCGAGGAAGATCGTCGTGCCGCGCCATTCCTCCCAGCCCAGCCGGAGCGAGTTCTCCCAGATCCAGTTGTCGTTCTGGTCGTTGTCGACGGTCACGCCGGCGGCGGTGTTGTCCCTGAAATCCCGCGCGGTGATCGAGGTATTGGCGTCGACGAGGAACTTGTCGCGCTTGTAGCGCGCCTGGCCGGAAGCGAAGGCTTCGTGGAAGACGGTCGGTTCGTCGCCGCCCGTGTCGGTCTCGATGTCGCTGCGCGCCGCGGTCTTGCGCTGCCAGCCCGCGCCGAATTTCAGGAACAGGAACTCCGTCACGTCCAGGCGCGTGCCGAGCTCCGCGCCGTAGCGGGCGAAGCTCTCACGGCTGTTGGAGGCGTAGCGGGCGAACTCGCCGAAGCCGCGGACGAAGAATTCATGGTTGTCCCAGTCCGAGTGCAGTTCCAGCTCCGGCCGGACGGTGCCGATGAAGTCTGCGGTCTTGTCGTTGGCTTCGGCGAAGATGTTGCTGTCGAAGGCGACCTCGGTTTCGATGCTGGGGAACAGCAGGAAGCTCTCCAGAATCTGGCCCCGGCCCAGATATTTCACGTCCCGCAGGATACCGCCCGCCAGCATGCCGATCGGCTCGTATTCCGGCCTGCGCCGGTTGAGCACGGCGTCCTGCTTGGCGGTGGTGAAGGGGGGCTCCGGATCGACCTGACCCGGAATGATCGGATTCTGGACGATCTGCGGCTTGACCTGCTTCTCGGACTTGCCGTCGGCGGCCCCCTGGGCGACGGCCATGCCGGGCAGGGCGACGACGGCGCACAGGCAGAATCCGAAACCGATCTGCCACGCCCGACGCATCATGCCCTCCTCGCTGCGGCGCGGCTTCAGTTCGGGCTGACGTCGTTGACCGGTTCGAACACCGGCTCGGGCAGGTCGAGCAGCCGCGCGACCTGCTCCGGCCCCGCCTCGGCCACGATCTCGGAAACCAGTTCCTGACGCGCGGTCTCGACGCGTTCGGTGGCGACAAGGATGTCCTCAGGCCGGGTGAACAGCACCTGGCGGGCCTCGGCCGAGGGCGCGAAGACGCTCTCCTCGCCCGCCGGCTCCAGGATCACGCCGGTCAGATAGGTTTCCTGGCCTTCGATCAGGTCGAAGACGAGCTGAAGTTCGCCGTTCTCGACCTCCGTCTCGATGACCACCATGCCGCCGGTGGTCGGCCCCTGGGCGTTGCCGCGCTTCGCGACCTCGTCCGCGGCGGCGGCGCCGTCCTCGGCCAGATAGCTCTGAGGCTCGGCGAGATAGGTTTCGTTGACCCAGTTCTTCGGCGTCTGCGCGGCCACGCGGACGCGTTCGCCATTCACCTTCATGGCCGACCCATAGGGGTTGGCGGTCGCTTCCGGCACACCGATGTCGTCGGTGGCGATCATGACGCGGTACTTGCCGTTGGCGACCGGCAGCTTCACCTGACGCAGATTGCGGATACCGTCGCGCAGCAGCGATTCACCCTCAGGCCGGCGCATGGCCGACGGGTTCGGCCCTTTCACCATCTCGCTCCTGGTGTCGACCTTCTGGAAACCGTCCCTGGTTTCCGCGTCGGGCGGACCGAAATCGAAGCCGATGCGCTTCTCGTCCATGCGGAAGGTCGAGGTGACCCGGGTCTTGTAGATGCGCGCCGAGACGAAGGAACGGCTGGCGGCGCTGGAAATGCGGTCCGCCGCCTGCTGCAGGACCTGGGGGTCGTCGGCCAGCCCCGAACGGCGCAGTTCCCGGATCAGGCCGGCGGCGCGGTCGGCGGAAACCTGTGCCGCGCCCGCCGAATCCAGATAACGCTCCATCGCCCGGACGCCTTCCTCGCTGCCGGCGAGCGCGCCGGCCAGCGCATCGGCCCGCGTCGGTTCCGCGGCCACCTGGGCCTGGACGGCGGGAGCGGCGAGGGCGAGAGCCGCGCCGACGCTCAGTATCTGGGAGATGCGTTTCATGGGAGTTCCTGCATGCAAGAAACGGGCGCGCCTCGAACACTGCCCATAAGTCCACGTCCCTACCAAATAATGTATAATCGCCTGCCCGAGAACCCCATGTGGCCGGGTGGCTGTCACATTCCGCACCGCCCGGACGGGTCCACGTGCCGAATTCGCACAGGTCCGACGGCGATCCGGGCCGAGCACAGCCATCGCCGGATCGCCGAAACGGCGCGGTGAGAAAAATAACGGGGAGCACCATCCATGACCGCCTCTTCCATGCGCCATCGCATTCTGCTGCGTCAGCACCGGACGTTCCCGAAGCTCGGGTCCGCGCCCCACGGATCGGGAGTGGCCCGATGATCGCGGTGATCTTCGAGGTCGAACCGGCAGAGGGCCAGCGCGAGGCGTATCTCGACATCGCCGCGGCGATCCGGCCCGAACTGGAGAAGATCGACGGCTTCATCTCGGTGGAGCGGTTCCAGAGCCTGAACGATCCCGGCCGGATCCTCTCGCTCTCCTTCTTCCGCGACGAGGAAGCGGTGATACGCTGGCGCAACCTGGAGGCTCACCGCCGGGCGCAGGCGAAGGGACGCGGCGGCGTCTTCGCCGGCTACCGGCTGCGCGTGGCGCAGGTCCTGCGCGACTATGGCATGAACGACCGGTCCGAGGCCCCGGGCGACAGCCGCCAACGCCACGAAGACCGTTGACCTGTCGGGGGGCCAGGCGGATGGTTTCCCGCGGTGCAGGGATGCAGAACAGGAAACAATTCTTATCGCGCTGTCCCGAAACGATACAGACGGTCTGCCGAAAGGCGAATCCCCCGATCCCCTCTGGGGCGCGGTCGCGGGCCTGCCCGTGCAGCCCGGGCCGGACGATGCGGCGCGCCTGACGGCCCTGGCGGCGCTGATCTCGGCCGCGACGGCGGCGGCCGTGATCCCCGGCGCCGAAGACATGCTGCCCGCCGGCGAGGTGCGGCAAGCGCGCCTGCTCAATCGTTTCCGCCGTCTTCAGGGGGAGAAATGGGCGGCGGCGCTGGCGGAAGCGGACATCCCGAATGTCGCCCTGAAAGGCCTTGCCTCGGCGCATTGTCTCTATCCCTCGCCGGACGAGCGGGCGGTGTCGGACGCGGACCTCCTTATCCGTCCCTCGGACCTGGGCGCCGCCCTGGAATTGCTGACCGGCCGGGGCTTCGCCTTCGCCGAAACGCCGACCCGCAGCCCGTGGGGATTCGTCAGCGAGGCCAGCTTCCAGCCGCTGATCGGCGAGGACGGCGCGAATATCGATCTCCATATCCAGGCCGCTGCGCATCCGTTCGAGAGGGTTCTCCCCGTCGACGACATCATGGCGCAGAGCTGCGGCACCGGGGCCGCCGGTCTGCGTGTTCCGGCCCCGGAACACCGCTTCCTGATCGCCGCGGCCCACGCGGCCGGAGACCTGTTCACCGCGGATGCCATCAAGTCGGTGATCGACGGCCTGCTGATGCTGCGCCGGGCCGGCGACCTCGACTGGACCGGGATGCACCACCGGGTCGACGCAGGCGGCATGCGCCGTCCCGTCACCGCCTACCTGGCGCTGCTGGGCGCGCTGGGCGGCGATATCGCGCCCGCCGGCCGCGCCGGCTTCGAACCCGAACGGGTCCGGGGTCCGACGCTGGCGCGGGTGATCGCGGACCACCGCGCCGTCTTCGTGGACCGGCCCGAACCTTCGGCGCTGGAGCGGCTGCGGCGGGAGGCGGCGCTGGCCGCATCCTGGCCGGTTCTGGCCCGCCGCAACTGGCGCCGCCTGACCGGCCTGCTGCGCCCCAGGCGCGGCCGTCCCGATGGCGAAACCGGGGGTGCGATGGCACGGAGATTGCCTTAGGATCGGGTTCACCCCGGCGCAGGAATCGGCAAGGCCATGGACATGTTCGCGTATCTGAAGGGCGGCGAGGAAACCGGCGAAGGACAGCGTGTCGCCCCGGAACGCCGTGTCCTGGAGGTCGGCTACATCCTCGACACCGACAAGGCCGGCTTCATCTGGGAAGCGCCGCGCCAGTTCCGCCGCAACGACCCGCCCGCCCAGCACGCCAAGTCGGCGGCCATGTGCCCGGCGGTGCTGGACTACGAATCCCGTCTCTACGAGGTGCCGTGCCCGATCGACGTCCAGCTCCGCTTCAAGATGGACGACAACGGCCAGCCGCAGCTCGTCAACCTCGCCGGCGACAAGAGCTCCATCCGTTCCAAGCACCTGCGCCAGATGGTGGCGGTGATGGCGCGCAAGGAATGGCGTCATCCCAACCGCCCGATCATCCAGTTCATCACGCCCTACATCTTCGTCGCCGACGACATCTGCTGGATGAACCAGATGCCGGCCTTCAGCCACTACCGCCCCGCCCCCCTGCCCGGCACGATGATCGGCGGACGGCTGCCGATCCACATCTGGCCGCGGCCGATGATGTGGGCCTTCGAATGGTGGGAGCCGTCGAAGGATCTGGTGCTGCGCCGGGGCGAGCCGTGGTTCTACCTGCGCTTCGAGACCGACGACCCGCGCCGGCCGATCCGCATGGTCGAAGCCGAGAAGACGGAGACGCTGACGCGCTACATGACCGGCATCAACAGCGTCACCAATTACGTCAACCGGACCTTCTCGCTGTTTCAGGTAGCAGAGCAGCGGCGGCCGGCGAAGCTGGTGCAGAAGAAGATGGCGAAGGGCTGAATGGCCGAGGATGGCGACAGCACCGGCGACGGCTGGTCGAGGATCGGCCGCATCACGCCGACGAAGCGGCCGGCCACGCCGGAGGAAGCGGCCGAGCACCGCCGGCGCACCGCCGGCGCGCATCTGCATGTCGTCGCCAGCAAGCCGGGCGCGCGCCCGGTCGCCGACCTGTCGGAGGAAGCCTGGCGGCGGCCCGAGCCACAGCGCCGTGCGCAGGCCGCGCCGGCCTCTGAGAACCCGCCCGCCGGAGACGCCGCCGATACGCCGCCGCCGCCGGCGGCAGCGACCGGCCGGCCGCGTATCGACGCTCTGCGCCGGCTGCTGATCCGCATCACCCGGGATCTGGGCCGGCCGATCGGCGCGGCCGACATCCAGGCCGCCGCGCCCGGCGCGGGCAGCCCCATGACGCTGGACGGCTTCCGCCTCGCCGCCGAGCGGCTTGGATTCCCGGTCACCGAACAGGCCTTCGACGCCGGCGCGCTGCGGCGCCTGCAGGCGCCCTTCGTGATCCTGGACGCGAAGGATCCTTCGGCCTCCCGCTCCGTGGTGCGGCGCGAGGGGTCGGGCTACCTCGTCTACGATCCGGTGCGCGAACAGACGGAGGTCCTGGACGCCGGCGGCGTCGCCGCCCTTGGCCGTCGGGCGCTGGTCGTCAAGGCGCCCCAGACCGGCGTCAAGCGCCAGCGCGACTGGCGCGGCCATGTCGTGCGCAAGATGCGCGGCGTGCTGCTGGAACTCGGCGTCGCGTCCTTGCTGATCAACCTGTTCGCGCTGGCCGCGCCGCTGTTCATCATGACCGTGTTCAACAAGGTCGTCGGTTCCGGCGGCGGGGCGCAGTCGACCCTGTTCTCGCTGACCATCGGCATGGTGGTGATCTACCTCTTCGATCTGATCCTGCGGATCGTGCGGGTCTATGTCTCCAGCCACACCGGCGCGCGGGTGGAGAGCCTGATCGGCGGCGAACTGGTCCATCACCTGCTGCGCCTGCCCTACAAGCATTTCGAGAACACCGCCTCCGGCGTCATCTCGGAGCGGATGCGCCAGCTCGACACCATCCGCAGCTTCTTCACCGGCCAGATGCCGCTGGTGATCGTCGACCTTCTGTTCGTCGTGGTCTTCCTCGCGGCGCTGCTGCTGATCGAGCCCCTGATCGCGCTGGTCGTCGCGGTGGCGATCCCGATCTTCGTCGCGCTGTCGGTGGCCACCCACGGCCGCCAGAAGAAACTGACCGAGCAGAACTTCCTCGGCCAGGCGGCCAAGGCGTCGGCCCTGCACGAGACCATGGCCAACGCGCTGACCGTGAAGTCGCTGGGTCTGGAATCGGAGATCGAGCGGCGCTGGGATCACCGTCTCGGCCTCTCGGCCTGGACCGGCTACCGCTCCAACAGCCTCGCCGGCGTGCTATCCGCCATCGGCCAGAACCTGCAGCAGATCCTCAGCCTGGTCGTCATCGTCATCGGCGCCCTGCTGATCATGTCGGGCGACATGTCGATCGGCGCGCTGATCGCCACCAACATCCTGGCGACGCGGGCGGTGGCACCCATGCGCCAGGTCGTCGGCGCCTGGCACCAGGTGCAGGAGGTCCGCTCGGCCTTCGAACGCATCGACGACATCATGTCGGAGGAGCCGGAGGCCGAGCCCGGCGAACTCAGCCCCGGTTCCCCCTTCGAGGGCAAGATCGCCTTCGAGAACGTCTCCTACCGCTATGCCGACGACCTGCCCTTCGTGCTCGACAATGTCACGCTGGAGATCGGCGCCGGCCAGGTCTTCGGCATCATCGGCCCCTCGGGCCAGGGCAAGACGACGCTGTCCAAGCTGATCCAGGGCCTCTACCAGCCCGATCACGGCCGGGTTCTGATCGACGACACCGACATCTCGCACCTGTCGCCGGCCACGCTGCGCCGCCAGATCGGCGTCGTGCCCCAGGACGTCCAGCTTTTTGCAGGCACGGTGCGCGAGAACATCGCCATGGGCATCGACGACAAGGATCCCGCGCGCGTCGAATCGGTCGCCAAGTTCGTCGGCGCGCACGAGTTCATCCAGCGCCTGCCCAAGGGCTACGACACGGTGCTGAGCGAGCGCGGCGGCGGCCTGTCGTCCGGTCAGCGCCAGCTTCTCGCCGTGGCGCGCGCGCTGATCCGCAATCCGAAGATCCTGATCTTCGACGAGGCCACCAGCGCACTCGATCCGGGCTCCGAGGAGCGGCTGATCCGCGCCGTCAACCGCGCCCGGCGCGGCCGCACCATCATCCTGATTTCCCACCGCATGGCGCCTATGGCCATCGCCGACAAGGTGGCGCTGGTGCTGGAGGGACGGGTCGAGCGCATCGGCCCGCCGCAGGAGGTCATCGCCTTCGCCCGCTCGCGCATGCGCGACGCCGCCATGCCCGGCCAGGGCGGCCAGGGCGGCCAGCCCGCCGCCGGCCAGTCCGGGGACGCCTGAGCGCGCCATGTCCAGTCAAGACCGGTCCAAAGGGCCCCAGTACACCGAATTCCTGCCCGAAGCGCAGGCGATCAGCGAAAGCCGGCACTCGCCGCTCGCCACGGTGCTGGTCATGGTCGTCGCGGGCTTCTTCGTGGCGATCATCCTCTGGGCGACGCTGGCGCAGGTCGATCAGGCCGTCGTCGCGCCCGGCGAGGTGCGGCCCGGCGGCCGCGTGAAGGTGGTCAACCACCCTGAGGGCGGGGCCGTCGCCGAGATCCTGGTCCGCGATGGCGATCTGGTGGTCGAAGGCCAGGCCCTGATGATCCTGGACGAAAGCCTGCTCCGCGCCGAGGAGCGCCGTCTGCGGGGCGACCTGCTGACCCTCGAAGCCGAACTCGCGCGGCTGGAGGCCGAGGCCGGCGGCGACGCCGCCATAAGCTTCAGCGACGAGGTGATGGCCGAGCGGCCGGACCTGGTGGCCACCCACTCGCGGCTGTTCGAGGCCCGGCGCGATGCGCTGCAGTCCCAGCGCGAAAGCGCCGACCGGGAGATCGAGCAGCGCCAGTCGGAGATCAACACGCTGCGCGTGCGCATCGGCACCCTGACCGAAAGCGCGCGGGTGCTGGAGGATCAGGTCGCCTCCTTGCAGAAGCTCACCGACAAGGGCCATTTCCCGTTCCTGCGCTTCCAGTCCATCCAGCGGCAGCTGAACGAGACGCTCGGCGACCTGCAGGAGA
The DNA here is from genome assembly GCF_002924445.1 of Minwuia thermotolerans. Taxonomy (NCBI): domain Bacteria; kingdom Pseudomonadati; phylum Pseudomonadota; class Alphaproteobacteria; order Minwuiales; family Minwuiaceae; genus Minwuia; species Minwuia thermotolerans. Next base: position 89,245 of record NZ_PIGG01000034.1, on the reverse strand, counting down.
CCCGGGAGTCGCTGGAATCGGCGCAGTCGGCGCTGTCAGCGGCGCGATCCCGCCGGCGCGAGATCGACGAGACCGGGCGCGGCAACGTGCTTGCCGACCTGGCCGAGGCCCGCGGCGCGCGCGACCGCACCGCCGCGGCGCTCGACCAGGCCGAGACGCGCCTGGACCGCACGGTCATCCGCAGCCCCGTCGACGGCTACGTCCAGAACCTGGCGGTCAACAATCCCGGCCAGGCGGTGCGGCCGAACGAGCCCCTCGCCTCCATCGTCCCGGAGGCGGACAACCTGGTCATCGAGGCCCGCGTGGCGAACCGCGACATCGGCGCCATTGAACCGGGACAGCCGGCGGTGGTGAAGGTCCGCGCCTACGACTTCATCAAGTACGGCACGCTGGAAGGCACGGTCGAGCGCGTCGCCCGGGACGCCAACCGGGACCAGGACACCGGACAGGTCTTCTTCAACGTCGAGATCCGCACCGACAGGACGCATCTGGGCGCGGCCCCGGGCGTCAACGAGGTCCGCCCCGGCATGGAGGTGGACGCGGAGATGAAGACCGGCAGCCGCTCCGTCCTTTCCTTCCTCACCGACCGGGTGATCGGCACCGCCGACGAGGCCTTCCGGGAGCGGTGACGCCGGCGGCACCGCGACCGGCGGTTGACTTGAGTCAAGTCTTGAAGTCGCTACGCGTGCTTTCATCTGCTGGAGTGCGAACCGGCAAGGGAGCAGCACAATGACGACGAAATCGACGTTCGTGACGGCGATCGCCGCGGCGGTCGCGTTTACCGTATCCGCAGCGGCCAGCGCCCATGAGAGGGGCGACTGGCCCGGACGCGGTGGTCCCGGCATGATGGGTCAGGGCATGAACCCCGGCATGATGAGTCAGGGCATGAACCCCGGCATGATGCAGGGCCCCTGTCCGATGGGCGGCCAGGGCATGATGCAGGGCCACGGCATGATGCAGGGCCGCGGCATGATGCAGGGCCAAGGCATGATGGGCGGTCATGGCATGATGGGTGGTCAGGGCTCGGGCATGATGGGTTCCGGCATGATGGGCGCCGCCGGCATGGCGGCGCTTCGTCAGGACCTGACGGTGGATGAAGTGCGCCATATCCTGGGGCATCACATCGAATGGCAGGGGAATCCCAACCTGAAGCTGGGCACGGTCGAGGAGACCGACGAGGACACCATCACCGCGGAGATCGTCACCCGGGACGACTCGCTGGTGCGCCGCCTCGAGATAAACCGGCATACCGGACAGATGCGGCCCGCCGGATAACGCAACCGCGTCGATCGAACCCTCTGGCGATCCCGGGCCATAGGGTCCGGGGTCGGCAGCGCCGGGCGCCTAGGCCAGGCCAGGCCGGATCAGCTTCTGGGGGCGGCGGCCGCGCTCGTAGCGGGCGGCGGGCGTGTTGACCACATCGGCCAGCGGCCGGGCGCCGAAGGAGCGCCGGACCTGCGCCTCGGGCGCGTCCGCATATGTCGTCGTGCGCTGCCTGGGCGTGCGGCCGGCGGCGCGGATCAGCGTCTCCATCGCCTCGGGCGGCATTTCCTCGCCATAGGTGGCGCCGGCGGCGCGGGTGATGGTCTCGTTCATCAGCGTGCCGCCCAGATCGTTGGCGCCGGCGTTGAGACAGGTCTTCACGCCTTCCGGCCCCATCTTGACCCAGCTCGTCTGGATGTTGCCGATCAGGCCGTGGAAGACGAGCCGCGGAATCGCGTGCATCAGCACCGCCTCGCGGAAGGTCGGCCCCCGCCGGGCCCGGCCCTTGAGGTAGATCGGCGCTTCCATGTGCACGAAGGGCAGCGGCACGAACTCGGTGAAGCCGCCGGTCTCCGCCTGCAGATCCCTCAGCGCCAGCAGGTGGCGCGCCCAGTTGGGGTAGCGGTCCACATGGCCGAACATGATCGTGGCCGTGGTGCGGAACCCGGCGCCATGGGCGGCGCGCATCACGTCCAGCCACTGTTCGGTACGGAGCTTGTCGGGGCAGAGCACTTCGCGGACCTCGTCGTCCAGCACCTCGGCCGCCGTGCCCGGCAGGGTGCCGAGGCCGGCTTCCTTGAGCGACCGGACGAACTCGGCCAGCGGCACGCCGAGCGTGGCGGCGCCCTGGTGGACCTCCAGCGGCGAAAAGGCGTGGACGTGCATCTCCGGCGCGGCGCGCTTCACCGCGCGGGCGATCTCCAGATAGGTCTCGCCGGTATAGTCGGGGTGGATGCCGCCCTGCATGCAGACTTCGGTCGCGCCGCGCTCCCAGGCCTCCCGGACGCGGCGGTCGATCTCGTCGAGGCCGATGTCATAGGGCCGCCCGCGCAGGTTCTCCGACAGCTTGCCCTTGGAGAACGCGCAGAACTGGCATTTGAAGTAGCAGACGTTCGTGTAGTTGATGTTGCGGGTGACGACGTAGGAAACGCTATCACCGCTGACGTCGCGGCGCAGTTCGTCCGCCGCCCGGGTCACCGCCAGGAAATCCGCGCCGCGCGCCTGGAAAAGGCGCACGATCTCCGCTTCCGACGGGACCTTGCCGGCCATCGCCCGGTCCAGGACCGGCGCGAGCCGGTCCGACGGCTGGACCGCCGGCAATTCGGGCACGGCGTCGTGGTCGCCGGGCGACCAGGAATCCGCGCGCACCAGTCCCTGACCGTCGATGCGGTCCAGCACCGGCTTGACGAAGCGCTTGTCCAGCCAGCGCTCCGGCTTCAGCGCGTATTCGGCATAGACCGGCAGTCGCTGAACCAGTTGCTTGCCGGCCTTCTCCGTCTCCTCGGCCAGCTTCTCCAGATGCGGCCAGGGCGCTTCCGGATTGACGAAGTCGGGGGTGACGGGGCTCACCCCGCCCCAGTCGTCGATGCCGGCGCCGACAAGCTGCGGCAGCACGCCGGGGCTGAGATTGGGCGGCGCCTGAATGTGCATGGCCGGTCCGAAGATCAGCCGCGCCGCGGCGATGGTCCAGAGCAGTTCGTCCAGACCCGGCTCCGGCGCATGCTTCATCTTGGTGTCCGGCTTGGCGCGGAAGTTCTGGACGATGATCTCCTGGATGTGGCCGTGACGGTCGTCCAGCTCGCGCAGGCGGAGCAGCGAGGATATGCGGTCGACGCGGCTCTCCCCAATGCCGATCAGGATGCCGGAGGTGAACGGCACGGCGGCCTCGCCGGCGGCGTCCATGCACTCGATCCGCCGCGCCGGAATCTTGTCGGGGGAGCCGAAATGCGGCTGGCCGCGCTCCAGCAGCTTCTCCGAATCGCTCTCCAGCATGATCCCCATGGAAACCGAGACCTCGCGCAGGCGCTTCAGTTCCTCCAGGCTCATCAGGCCGGGATTGAGATGCGGCAGCAGGCCGGTCTCGTCGAAAACCAGATCGGCCATCGCGGCCAGGTAGTCGAGCGTCGTCGCGTAGCCCAGCCGCTCCAGCGCCTCGCGCGCGGCGCGGTAACGCAGTTCGGGCTTGTCGCCGAGCGTGAACAGCGCCTCGGCGCAGCCGGCCGCCGCGCCCTTGGCGGCGATCTCGAGAACCTGTTCGGGCGACAGGAAGGCCGCCTCGCCCTTCCGGGGCGGCTCGGCGAAGGTGCAGTAGTGGCAGACGTCGCGGCAGAGATGGGTTAGCGGGATGAAGACCTTGCGCGAATAGGTCACCGTGTCGCCATGGCCGCGGTCGCGCAGCTCGGCGGCGGCGGCCAGCATGTCCTCCGGCGCCGCATCCAGCAGCGCGCGGGCCTCCCGTTCGTCCGGCCGGCGGCCGGCCAGCGCCCCCTCGATCACGCCATTCATGCGGTCTGGTCCTTGTCGCGGTCGGCCCGGAGCCGTTCGGCGATGCCGCTTTCCTGCAGAAAGTGGAGCGTGCGGGTCTGCGGCGCCATTTCGAGGAACTTCAGCACGTCCTCGGGCGTATCGATATCCAGCCCGATGCCCGGCAGCGGCCGAATCTTCGCCGTCACGCCCGCCTTCTCGGCCTCCTCGCAATGGGGTTTGAAGCTGTCATGGCCGAAATGGAAGGGAATGATGTCGGGCGGCGTCGCCACGATGCAGTTGGTGCCGCGCCGGTCGTGGCTGGGCGAAAGCGTCACCGAACGCGCGTCATGGCCGTTCAGCAGCACCAGCTCGTCGATCTCGCCGGCGCGCAGCCCCGGCGCATCGCCGGGCAGGGTGATGACGCCCCGGCTCTCCCGCGCCATGGCCCACAGGACGCCGCGCTGCACGGCCGTCGACTGGCCCTCGTTCTGCGGCTCCACCAGCAGCTCCGCGCCATGGCGGTCGGCCAGCTCGCGCGCCTTCGGCTCCCGGCTGACGATCAGTACGCCATCGGCCGCGGCGACCTTGCGGGCCTCGGACAGGACGTCCTCCAGCATGGTCTCGAACAGGCGGCGGCGTTCCGCCGGCGTCAGGGCGCCGGACAGGCGCTGCTTGGCCTGATCAAGGTTCTTGATCGGCAGGATGATCCACATCGGTATTCCGCGCTTCTGTCGTTGCTCACTCCCCAAGTGGGGCACTATCGCCCTTTGTGAAGGCGAAAGGCAACCGGGCCCGAAATTCACCGCATTTCAGGATGTTGGACCCCTCGAAGCGGATATGGCGAGAGCGTCCCCCGCGCCGCGGCGCGCCGATCATTGCCGCCTCCCGGCCCCCCACCTATCATCCGGGCCGAAGCCGGCGCATGACGCCGGCCGATACGGGGGAGGAACGCGATGAAGGTCTATTACACCATGCCGCGCATGTCGCTCGGCCAGGCGGCCGCGGCCGCGCGCAAGGCCGAGGAACTGGGCTATGACGGGGTGGTCACGACGGAGACCAACCGCGATCCGTTCCTGCCGCTGGCGGTCGCCGCGACCGTGACCCGGAAGATGGACCTGGTGACCGGCGTCGCGATCGCCTTCCCGCGCAGCCCCATGGTCGTCGCCGAGATGGGCTGGGACCTGCAGGAGGAATCCGGCGGGCGTTTCATCCTCGGCCTCGGCAGCCAGGTGAAGGGCCACAACGAGCGCCGCTTCTCCGTGCCCTGGTCGGCGCCGGCGCCCCGACTGAAGGAATACGTCCAGTCGCTCCGCGCCATCTGGCAGTGCTGGGCCGGGGGCGGCAAGGACCTCGCCTATATCGGCAAGCACTATTCCTTCACCCTGATGACGCCCAACTTCACGCCGCCGCCCATGGGCCATGTCGGCGCGCCGGTGACCATCGCCGCCGTCGGCCCGGCCATGCTGCGCGTCGCCGGCGAGGTCTGCGACGGCGCGCGCCTGCACGGCTTCTGCACCCGCAAATACTACGAGAACGTCATCTCGAAGGAGATCGGGACCGGCTTCGAGCGCGCCGGCGGCCGCGCGCGGGGGAACTTCGAGATCTCCGGCGGGGGTTTCATCGCCACCGGTCCGGATGAGGAAAAGACCCAGAAGATGTACGAATGGGTCCGCTACCGCGTCGCCTTCTACGGCTCCACCCGGACCTACTGGCCGGTCTTCGAGCAGCACGACCTGCTGGACCTCGGCGAGAAGCTGCACCGCCTGTCGGTGCAACAGCGCTGGGACGAGATGGCGAAGGAAGTGCCCGACGACGTGGTCGACCTGTTCTGCGCCCGCGGCACCTGGGCGAACATCGCCGGGGCCATCGAGAAGCGTTTCGGCGGCATGGCCGACGTGGTCTCCATCCAGTCGGAGATGGGCGACGATTCGCCGATGTTCGATCCCGGTCTGATCCAGGACATCCGGCGCATCGCGACGCCGTTCAGGGGCTTCGACCTGCCGAAGGCGGCGTGATGGGCGCGTACAATAGAATTGCCGCCAATCATGATCGCAAGACAGACTCCATCAGACGATTTTGATGTACTGTTAACATAGATTTTTGAATAAATGGCAAAGAACGATCAGTCGTATCGTAGACATATTTTACGGCACTCGTCACAACTTGACTATTCAACTCCCTAGCGAGGAGAGAATGTTTTATACTTTCTATTTTTTCTACTGTTTTTAACAAGGGTGACGCCAAGAAGAGCCTTCTCGGGCCAATCGGTAATATAATATGACCACCCTCTCGAGCAAGCCCATTTGTACGAATCACAGGGCGATCTGAAGTAAATAAAGTTTTGCTAGAGTATTTTAAGTCAATTACCTTCCATACCATTTCATTCATTTTTTCTCCAAGATTCTTATGATCTATTAGTTGTATATATGAGTTAAAAAGATCAAATTCTGCCTCCCCAATGGATCTTGAATGAATAAATTCTGAAAATGTTTCTGGATCTCCAACTTTTCTATGATTTTTATATTTTTTTTCAAATTCCTCATTATTTTCAAATAATGATTGCTGCCAACTTTCCCTAAATAGCTCTAAATCTTCGGGACATCTCATCAACAATGAAATCAAAAACCTAGACCAAGCAGATCTCATTCCAGAATTCCACCGGGCTTCGTTTCCCCTATTTTCCATCTCGAGCAGTGCATCAGCAGCCAGACTGTCCACCTTCCTAAAAAATTTACTTTCAATCTGCTGCGCAAATTCCGAATTATACTCTCGTATTGTATATAATTCTTGGGAGTATCCGGTCGCAGACGGGTGTTTTCGCTGAGGATTTACCCTTTGCCCATAGGGTTTACTGAATTCGCAGAGCATGCCGTCGGCAGAACACCAACGTTTCAAGTAGAATACTGGGATATAGTGATGCCGCTTCGGCTCACCCATCAGAATACCCCCACTTACGGAAACAGCGGCGCCTGCTCCAGGCCGGTCAGCTCCGAGAGGCCGAACATCAGGTTCATGTTCTGGATCGCCTCGCCCGAGGAGCCCTTGACCAGATTGTCGATCACCGCGACCACGATGGCGCGGTTCGGGATCCGGTCCTGGTAGAGCCCGACCAGGCAGTAGTTGGAACCGCGCACGTGCCGTGTTGCAGGCGTCACCCCTTCCGGCACGATGGAGACGAAGGGCTCGCCCGCGAAGCGCGCCTCGAAGGTCCGGCGCAGGTCGGCCACCGTCGCGCCGCCGGTCATCCGGACATAGCACGTGCAGAGCTCGCCCCGGTTCATCGGCATCAGATGCGGTGTGAAATTGACGTGCGTCTCCGCGCCGTGGGCGTGCTTGGCGATCTCCTGCTCGATCTCCGGCGCGTGGCGGTGGCTGGCCACCGAATAGGGATGGATGCCCTCGGCCACCTCGCCGAACAGCAGGTTCTCCTTCAGCCCGCGCCCGGCGCCTGTCACACCCGACTTGGCGTCGATGATGACGTCCGTGGTGTCGATCAGGCCCTGCTCCACCAGCGGCAGCAGGCCGAGCAGAGCCGCGGTGGGATAGCAGCCCGGATTGGCGACCAGGCGGCTCTTCGCCACCCGTTCGCGGTAGTATTCCGGCAGGCCGTAGACCGCCATCGGCTGGATGTCGGTCGCGTAGTGTTCGTGGCCGTACCATTCGGCGTAGACATCGGTGTCGTCGAGCCGGAAGTCCGCCGAGAGGTCGATCACGCGGATCGTCTCGTTCTCCGTCAGGATCTGCCTGACGATCTCCTGCGTCGTGCCGTGGGGCAGGCAGCAGAAGACGACATCGACATCGACCAGCCCCCACTCGATCTCGTCGACGGAAATCAGCGGCGGCAGTTCCTGGCCGAACAGGTGCGGGAAGACCGTATCCATGGACTTGCCGGCATGGCGGTCGGCGGTCATGAAGGCGATCTCCGCGAAGGGATGTCGGACCAGCAGGCGCACCAGATCGCCGCCGGTGTAGCCGCTGGCGCCGAGTATGCCGATCCTGATCTTCTTCTCCGCGTTCTCGCTCATGATCCTCGCTCCTTCCGGGCGGCGGAACATCCGACCGCACCGGCGCGCTGAATACGGCAAAAGCGGGCGCTTGGCAAAGACCGCCTCTGGCGCCGTGGCGCCGTTGCCCTAAGATGCGCCGCCGAAACGCGAGGGGGGAAGCACGCATGAGCCGCGACTATCACGCGATGACGGCGCTGGAACTTGGCCGGGGGGTCGCCGGGGGCGACATCGACCCGCTGATGCTGACCGAGCACTTCCTGGACCGCATCGCCGAATACGATCCCGGCCACAGCATCTTCGTCAGCCTGACGCAGGAGCGCGCGCTGGCCGAAGCCATGGCCGCGCGCCGCCGCGCCGCCGCGGGACTGCTGCGGTCGCCGCTGGACGGGGTGCCCATCGGCTGGAAGGACCTGTTCGACACCGCAGGCCACCCGACCGAAGGCGCATCCGCCCTGTTCCGGGGCCGGGTGCCGGACCGCGACGCCGAACCGCTGGCCCGCGCGGTGACCGCGGGGCTGGTCTGCCTCGGCAAGACCAACCTGCCCGACCTGGCCTATTCGGGTCTCGGCGTGAATCCCTGGAGCGGCACCCCGGCCAACGCCCACAGTCCGAAAGGCGACCCACGCGTGCCCGGCGGCAGTTCCGCCGGCGCCGGCGTTTCCGTCGCCGCGGGTCTCGCCCCGGCCGGCATCGGATCGGACACAGGCGGCTCGGTGCGCATACCGGCGGCCTTTAACGGGATCGTCGGCCTGAAGTCCACCTGGGGCGCGGTTTCGCTGGAAGGCTCGATCCCGCTTGCGCCGTCGCTCGACACGGTGGGGCCGCTGACGAAGGATGTCGCCGACGCCAATGCGATCCACGCCATCCTGTCGGGCCGCCCGGCCGCCGATCTGGCGGGCGCCTCGGCGCAGGGCCTGCGCCTGCTCTGGGCGCGCGGCCATGACGACAACGAGATCCAGCCCGGCGTCGCCGCGGCGGTCGAAGCGGCGGTCGAGCGCCTGCGCGCCGCCGGGGCCGAGGTGACCGAACGCCGTCTCGATTCCTTCGAGGCGCACGACGAGGTGGTGCTGCAGCATGGCAACCCGATCAGCCTGGAGGGCTGGGCCATCTGGGGCGACACCATCGACGCCAATCCCGACAAGCTCTACCGGCCGATCCGCGAACGCATCGCCGCCGGCCGCTCCGCCCGCGCATCGGACGCGATCATCCTGCGCCACCGCTTCGGCGAACTGCAGCGCGCCTGGATGCGGGAGACGGCAGGCTTCGACGCGGTCCTGCAGGCGACGACGCCGGCCATAGCGCCCTCGATTGCCGCGGTGATGGAGAGCGAGGAGGAGCACGCCCGCCAGGCGCTGCTGTCGTCCTTCAACACCCGGCGCATCAATTTTCTGGGTCTCTGCGCCATCAGCCTGCCCTGCGGCTTCAGCGAGGGCCTGCCCGTGGGCCTGATGGCGACCGCAGGCCCGAATCGGGAAGGGCGTCTGCTGCGCGCCGCGCGGGGCATCGAGCGCGCAATCGCTTTTGCCTGATTTTTATGCATCAAGGCTGTTTTGCATAAATTTTAGGCAATATGATTGATCGGCAGACACGGTCCTGAGCCGAATTCTACGGTCAACATCATGAAATTTCTCGATAATCGAATTCCGGCACGGCGCTTGTAATCCCCTGCGCATTACGGGTCCAGCGGGACCCAGTTCACAACGCAAGGGGAAGGCGCATGAAACTCATCATGGCCATCATCAAGCCGTTCAAGCTTGACGAGGTCCGAGAAGCGCTCACGCAGCTCGGGATCGACGGGCTGACGGCCACCGAGGTCAAGGGATATGGCCGCCAGAAGGGCCATACCGAAATCTACCGCGGCGCCGAGTACGCGGTCAGCTTCCTGCCCAAGGTGAAGATCGAGATCGTGGTCAAGGCCGACATGGCCGAGCGCACGGTCGAGACCATCCGCCAGGCGGCGGAGACCGGCCAGATCGGCGACGGCAAGATCTTCGTCATCGATGTCGTCAGTGCGATGCGCATCCGCACCGGCGAAACCGACGCCGACGCGCTCTGAAACCGGAGGGACCATTCAGAATGAATCTATCGAAACGTATCCTGGTGGGCGGACCGGTCGCGGCCGCGCTCGCCCTGGGGGCCGCGGCCCCCGCCTTCGCGCAGGTGTCGGGGGAGACGGCCTTCGTCTTCAACACCCTGTCATTCCTGATGTGCGGCTTCCTGGTCATGTTCATGGCCGCCGGCTTCGCCATGCTGGAAAGTGGCATGGTGCGCTCGAAGAACGTCGCCACCATCTGCGTCAAGAACATCTCGCTCTATTCGATCGCCGGCATCATGTACTACCTGATCGGCTATGACCTGATGTACGGCATCGACGCGGGCGGCTACATCGGTTCCTTCAGCCTGTTCTGGTCGCCCGATGACACGGCGGCCCTGGCCGACGCCTTCCCGACCGAGGACGCCCCCGGCTACGCCGCGACCTCCGACTGGTTCTTCCAGATGGTGTTCGTCGCCACCGCGGCCTCGATCGTCTCCGGCACGGTCGCCGAGCGCGTGAAGCTCTGGCCGTTCCTGATCTTCGTCGTCTTCCTGACCGCCGTCATCTACCCGATCCAGGGCTCCTGGGAATGGGGCGCGGGCTGGCTGGACGCCGAGTTCGGTTTCTCCGACTTCGCCGGTTCGACGCTGGTGCACTCCACCGGCGGCTGGGCGGCCCTGATGGGCGCGATCATCATCGGCGCGCGCAGGGGCAAGTACGGCGCCGACGGCCGCGTCAACCCGATGCCGGGTTCGTCGATGCCGCTCGCCACGCTGGGCACCTTCATCCTGTGGCTCGGCTGGTTCGGCTTCAACGGCGGCTCGCAGCTCGCCCTGGGCTCCGCGGCCGATGCAGTGGCCATCGCCGACATCTTCGCCAATACCAATGCGGCGGCGGCCGGCGGCGTCATCGCGGCGATGCTCGCCAGCCAGGTGGTCTTCAAGAAGGTCGACCTGACCATGGCGCTCAACGGCGCGATCGGCGGTCTGGTTTCGATCACCGCCGAACCGCTGGCGCCCACGCTGGGCGGCTCGATCCTGATCGGCGGCGTTGGCGGCGTGCTGGTGGTGCTCGCGGTGCCGCTGCTCGACAAGCTGAAGATCGACGACGTGGTCGGCGCCATCCCGGCCCACCTGGTCTGCGGCATCTGGGGCACGCTGGTCGTGCCGGTGTCCAATTCCGACGCCAGCTTCGGCGGCCAGATCGTCGGCATCATCGCCATCGGCCTCTTCGTCTCGATCGCCAGCGCCATCGTCTGGTTCGCCCTCAAGGCGACCATCGGCGTCCGCGCCGACGAGGAAGACGAGGACATGGGCCTCGACCGGGCGGAGCTCGGCATGGAGGCCTATCCCGAGTTCGGCGCCGGCTCCCAGAGGATCTGACCGGCACCGCACAACAGGCAACCCACGGTCTCGCCTCTCTCCCCAGAGACCGTCACTACCCGGCCCGGCGGCAATCCCGCCGGGCCCATTTTTTGATCAGCCACTGACCTCTCCAGCGGCAATTTGACTGTTTCTTGATCACTTATTCGGGCGCGAATCCGAACCCACGCCCAAGTCCCTGAAACATAGGCAGAAATCCGCGTTGCCTAACTGGCATGCAGATTGAGTATTTCCGCGGCGGTTGCAGATGGCGGCGGACCCTCCGCCCGGCCATCCCATGCGGGAGGGATCAGAAGATGGAGAACGTGGTCTCCGGACTGGACGTATTTTTCGTGCTCATGGGCGCGATCCTGGTGTTTGCGATGCACGCGGGTTTCGCGTTCCTGGAGGTCGGCACGGTCCGGCACAAGAACCAGGTCAACGCGCTGGTGAAGATCATCGTCGACTTCGCGGTGTCGATGGTCGCCTATTTTCTCGTCGGCTACATGGTCGCCTACGGCACGGGCTTCCTGGTCAGCGCCACGGTGCTGTCCGGCGCCGAAGTGGTGGAAGGTCATGATTTCGGGCTGTCGGGCTTCGGCCTGGTCAAGTTCTTCTTCCTGCTGACCTTCGCGGCCGCCATCCCGGCGATCATCTCCGGCGGCATCGCCGAGCGGGCGAAGTTCTGGCCCCAGGCGATGGCCACCGCGATCGTCGTGGGCGTGGTCTATCCCTTCTTCGAGGGCCTGGTGTGGAACGGCAATTTCGGCTTCCAGGACTGGATGACCGAGAGCTTCGGCGCCGCCTTCAACGATTTCGCCGGCTCCATCGTGGTCCACGCCATGGGCGGCTGGATCGCGCTGGGGGCTGTGGTCATGCTGGGCGTGCGCCGCGGCCGCTACCGCCGCGACGGCAGCCCCGCGGGCATCCCGCCGTCGAGCATCCCGTTCCTGGCGCTGGGCACCTGGCTGCTCTGCATCGGCTGGTTCGGCTTCAACGTCATGAGCGCGCAGTCGGTCGAAGGCATCAATGGCCTGGTCGCCATGAACTCGCTGCTGGCCATGGGCGGGGGCATCCTCGCGGCCCTGCTGGCCGGGCGCAACGACCCCGGCTTCGTCCACAACGGCGCCCTGGCCGGCCTGGTGGCGGTCTGCGCCGGCTCCAACGTCATGCACCCGGTGGGCTCGTTCGCCGTGGGCGCGGTGGCCGGCGTCATCTTCGTGGTCTTCTTCCAGCTCTGCCACAACCGCTGGAAGATCGACGACGTGCTCGGCGTCTGGCCGCTGCACGGCCTCTGCGGCCTCTGGGGCGGCATCGCCTGCGGCATCTTCGGCCTCGAGGCGCTGGGCGGCATGGGCGGCGTGACCTTCATGTCCCAGCTCGTCGGTTCGCTGATCGGCGCGGCCTTCGCCTGCGTGGCGGGTTTCGCGGTCTACGGCCTGCTGAAGGTCACCATCGGTATCCGACTCGGCGAGGAGGAGGAGTTCCGCGGCGCGGACCTCTCCATCCATCAGGTCGGCGCCAACCCCGAGCAGGACCTGACCGCGCAGGGTTAGCCGATCCCCCTCCCCGGCCCCTCCCCCTTGCGTTCAAAGGGGGAGGATGGCCGGACCGGCAGGTGCGGCCGGGCGGGGGATCGCCTGTCCCGGTCTACTCCGCCGCCTGGGCCAGTTCGGCGCCCCCGCGGCGGTCGGCGAAGGGCCGACCGTCCTTGATCACCATCAGGTGGTTGGCGCGCTCGGCGGCCATGGCGATGTCCTCGGCCGGGTTGCCGCGCACCAGCAGCAGGTCCGCGACCAGCCCCTCGGCCACGCGGCCGCGCTCGCCCGGTTCGATCAGTTCCGCGGCATTGGACGTGCCGGCGATCAGCGCGTCCAGCGTGGACATGCCGGCCTCGACCATGTGCGCCAGCTCCTGGGCGTTCTCACCGTGCTGATTGAAGGGCGTGCCCGCGTCGGTGCCCATGGCGACCTTGCCGCCGGCGGCCTGATAGGCCCGGAAGGCGGCGATGTGGATGTCGTAGACCCGCTCCGATTTCTCCACCGCCCAGGCCGGGATGCCCCGGTCGCGGTTGGCGATGATGTTCTTCACCGCCGCCAGCGTCGGCACCAGGAAGACCCCGCGCTCGATCATCTCGCGGATGCACTCCTCGTTCATGAAGATGCCGTGCTCGATGGAATGAATGCCGCCGCGCACGGCGTTGAGGATGCCTTCTGCGCCCTGGGCGTGGCTGGCCGTGCGCTTGTCGAAACGCTTCGCCTCCGATATCCCGGCGGCCATCTCCTCGGCCGAGTAGTGCGCGTCCTCGGGATTCACGCCGGGCGTCATCACCCCGCCCGTGGCCATGATCTTGATGACGTCGACGCCCTTGTGAACGTTGGTCCGCACCGCCTTGATCACCTCGTCGCAGCCGTCGGCGACGATGCCGTTCTTGTTGCCGTGGCCGCCCGTCATGCAGATCATCTTGCCCGAGGCGCGCATCACCGGGCCGGGGAAGCGGCCGGCGTTCAGAGCGTCGCGCACGTCCAGGTCGACATAGTCCTTGCCGCCGCAGTCGCGCACCGCGACGACGCCGCCTTCCAGGATCTTCCTGGCGTTGTCCATCGCCTTCAGGGTCAGCGCCGAGAGCGTCAGCTTCTCCGCCGCGTCGCCCGGATTGCCCTCGGCCCCGTAGCAGATGTGGATGTGGCAATCCATCAGCCCGGGCATCAGCGTCGCGCCAGAAGTGTCGACGCGCCGGCCCGCGAAGCCTTCGAACGCCGCCACAGGCTTCACGGCCTCGATGCGGCCCTTGTCGACCAGCACCCCGAGGCCCGCCTGTGGCGCCTCCAGCCCGTCGAAAACCAGCCCCCCGGCGTAAAGCGTCGGTCCCTTGTCCATGATCGTTCGGTCCTTTCCGTCAATCGTAGCCCGGCGCGCTGCGGGCCAGGCCGTCATACAGATCCAGCATGCGGTTCCGCCAGTCGTTCAGCGGATCGTCCGCTTCCAGCAGCGGGAATTCGGAGATCGCGCGCGCCCAGAGGAGGGGCGCGACACACATGTGATCGGCGAAGCCGGGCTGCGCGCCCGCGACCCAGGGCTGGGCCTGCAGCGTCAGCCTGAGCGGCGTCAGCGACTGGCGGAAGCCCTTCACCCTGTCCTCGCGGCCCGCCTGCACCTCCTCCAGTGTCCTGCCGAAGCGCTTCTCGCGCGAGGTCCGGAAGTAGTCCAGATCCACCGGATCGAGATGCTGGTAGATGTCATGGACGACGAGCGTGATGATGCCGGCGCTCAGAACCGCCTCCGACCACGCCTTGACGAAGCGCGCCTCGCCGCGGCCGTTGGGGAACAGCGCCGGGCGGTCCGGGTATTCGTCTTCGAGATACTCCGCGATGGCCCAGGAATCGGAGACCGCCTTCCCGCCGTCCAGGATCACCGGCACGGTCTTCGAGCCGTGGGCGGCGATCGCCTCCTTCTCGGTGAAGCGCCAGGGGATGGTCTCGACCTCCAGGCCCTTGTGCGCCAGGGCGAGCCGCGCCCGCCAGCAGAAGGGGCTGAAGCGCCGTTGGGGCTCCGCCCCGCAGAGATCGTACATCCGTATCGCCATGGCTCTCGCTTCCCGCGCTATGCTACCGGCACGGTAGGCGAGAAGGCGGGAGAGGCAAAGTCATGGACGCAGGATTGCTGGTCGAGCGCGAGGGGCCTGTCACGGTCTTCACCATCAACCGGCCGCAGGCGCGCAACGCCCTGGACGATCCGACGGCCCGGGCGCTGGGCCGGGCGCTGGCCGAGTTCGACGCCGACGGCGAACAGCGCGCCGGTGTGCTGACCGGTGCGGGCGGCGCCTTCTGCGCCGGGGCGGACCTGAAGGCCATGGCGCCGGACTACGTCGCCTGGGCCGGCGACCCGGAAGGGCCGAACGCCGCCGTGCTCTCCAAACCCCTGATCGCCGCCGTCGAGGGCCATGCGGTCGCCGGCGGCCTCGGCGTCGCGCTGCGCTGCGACATCCGCATCGCCGACGAGACGGCGGTCTTCGGCGTCTTCTGCCGCCGCTTCGGCGTGCCGATGAGCGACGGCACCACCGTCCGCCTGCCGCGGATCGTCGGCCAGGGCCGGGCGCTGCACATGCTGCTGACGGGCGAGCCCGTGGACGCGGCCAAGGCGCTGGAATGGGGCCTGGTCACCCAGGTCGTGGCGAAGGGCGAGGCCCGCGCCGCGGCGGTCGCGATGGCGGAACGGCTGGCGAAGTTTCCGCAGCTCGCCATGCACTCCGACCGGCTGTCGGCCCTGCAGCAGTACGACTTCGGTCTCGCGGACGCCTTCGCCAACGAGAAGCGCCTGGCCGAGGCCGCCAAGCGGGCCGAGGCGCTGGCGGGCGCGGCGCGCTTCGCCGGCGGTCAGGGCCGCCACGGCGAACGGGACTGAGAGTCCGAATATCGCCCCCGCCTTGTGCGGGTGATCATGTTCCGTGCCCGCCGCCGCCGAATCCGAAGGCGCGCCGCATCTCTGCGTCGAACAGCCGTTCGACCCGCCGGTGGGGCGCCCGTTCGGCGTTGCCCTTTCAGGTGAAGGCGTCGGGCATGGAATCCTTCTTGCGGCGGATATAGTCGTCGAGCGCCTCGCCCACGCCCTGGTCCAGCGCCGGCTGCTGGTAGTCGGCCAGCCATTTGCGCACCAGGTCGTTGGCGCGCTCCTCGATCCGCCGCGCGCCTTCCGCCTCCCACTGTTCGTAGGAATTGTTGTCGGTCAGCGGCGAACGGTAGAAGGCGGTCTCGAAATTCGCCTGGGTATGGGCGCAGCCCAGATAGTGGCTGCCGGGGCCGACCTCCCGGATGGCGTCCATGGCCTGGCCGTTCTCGCTCAGGTCCACGCCCTCGGCGAAACGCTGCAGCATGGCGAGCTGATCGCAGTCCATGACGAACTTCTCGAAGGACGAGACCAGCCCGCCCTCCAGCCAGCCGGCGGCGTGAAGGACGAAGTTCACGCCGGCCATCAGGGTCGGATTGAGCGTCGCCAGGCTTTCATAGGCCGCCTGGGCGTCGGGCGTCTTGGAGCCGCAGAGACCGCCGCCGGAACGGAAGGGCACGCCCAGCCTGCGCGCGAGCTGCGTCGCGCCATAGAGCACCAGCGCCGGCTCCGGCGTGCCGAAGGTCGGCGCCCCCGACTGCATGGAGATCGAGCTGGCGAAGCTGCCGAAGACCACCGGCGCGCCGGGCCGGCAGAGCTGTGCGAAGGCCATGCCGGCCATCGCCTCCGCCAGGGTCTGGGTCAGCACGCCGGCGGCGGTCACGGGCGCCATAGCACCGGCCAGGATGAAGGGCGTGACGATGCAGGCCTGCCCCGCCCGGGCATAGGTCTTCAGCGCGCCCAGCATGGTCTCGTCGAACACCATCGGCGAGTTGGCGTTGATCAGGTTGATCAGCACGCAGTTCCGGTCGACGAAGTCCTCGCCGAAGACGATCTTCGCCATGGCAACCGAATCCGCGGCGCGGTCGGGATGGGTGACCGAACCCATGAAGGGCTTGTCGGAGAAGCGGACATGGGCGTCGATCATGTCCAGATGCCGCTTGTTCACCGGTACGTCGACGGGTTCGCAGACCGTGCCGCCGGAATGGTGCATGGCCGGGGCCATGTACGCCAAACGGACGAAGTTGCGGAAATCCTCGATGGTGGCGTAACGCCGCTTGCCTTCCAGATCGCGGACGAAGGGCGGGCCGTAGACGGGGGCGAAGACGGTGCTGTCGCCGCCGATCTCGACCGAGCGCTCCGGATTGCGGGCGTGCTGGACGAATGTCGCCGGGGCCGTGCCGATCAGCGACCGGCAGAGCCCTTCGGGAAAACGCACGCGCTCGCCGTCGACGTCGGCGCCGGCGTCGCGCCAGATGGCCAGCGCCTCCGGATCGCCGCGGAACTCGATGCCGATCTCCCGGAGCACGATGTCGGCGTTGCGCTCGATCAGCGCCAGGCCTTCCTCGGACAGCAGTTCATAGGGCTTCAGCTTGCGGGTGATGAAACGCTGGCTTTCCATGCCGCCGCCCTTCCGGCGGTCGCGGCGGGCGTCCGATCCGCCGCCGCGGCGGCCCTTGCGCCGCCCCTGTTCCTGATCGGTGTCCGCGTCCATCGCTCTGCTCCAGATGGCAATATGCACGATCCAGATACGCCCGCGCCCGGCGGCCCACTGTCCCGGCTGCGGCACGCGAAGGACGCGGGCGCGACAGGCCCCGCCCGCCGGCTGCAACGGCGTCGCAAAGCGATGCGCCGAGGTCGCACATGAATAATCCCGCTGCGGCGGCTTGCTGTCATAAGGGAGCCGCGACGTCCCGATAACGGGACGCCTGCCCGTTCGCGTATCCGACCGATCCGGGGGATGAAGTCATGGCCGACGACGACGAAGACATTGTCCTTTCGGAATTGGAGGACGACGACCTCGTCCAGCAGATGATGGACGACCTCTATGACGGCCTGAAGGAGGAGATCGAGGAAGGCGTCCGCATCCTGCTGGAGCGCGGCTGGACGCCCTACGACATCCTCACCAAGGCTTTGGTCGAGGGCATGCGCATCGTCGGCATCGACTTCCGCGACGGCATCCTGTTCGTGCCGGAAGTGCTGCTGTCGGCCAACGCCATGAAGGCGGGCATGACGATCCTGCGGCCGCTGCTGGTGGAGACCGGCGCGCCGAAGATGGGCAAGGTCGTCATCGGCACCGTCAAGGGCGACATCCACGACATCGGCAAGAACCTGGTCGGCATGATGCTGGAAGGCGCGGGCTTCGAGGTCATCGACATCGGCATCAACAACCCGGTCGAGAACTACCTGGAGGCGCTGGAGGAGCACAAGCCGGACATCCTCGGCATGTCGGCCCTGCTGACGACCACCATGCCCTACATGAAGGTGGTGATCGACACGCTGAGCGAGAAATCGATCCGCGACGACTACATCGTCCTCGTCGGCGGCGCGCCGCTGAACGAGGAGTTCGCCGAGGCGATCGGCGCCGACGCCTATTGCCGCGACGCGGCGGTGGCGGTGGAGACCGCCAAGGACCTCATCGCGCGGCGGCACAACCAGGCCGCTGCCGGATAGCCGGATAGCAATTCGCCCGGCGCGGCCGCGCCGGGTCATGTGACTTCGGCCGGCCAGGGTGGTATGGTGCCCATTCCCCCTTTCGACCGGTATTGTTGCGTTCATGGGAGTGAGACATGCCAGACACGGCATCGGGACGGTTGCGCGCGGATCTCAGCGACGCCGCCCAGGAAAGAACCCTCATTATTGCCTGCGGCGCGCTGGCGCGGGAGATCGGCGGCATGATCGGCCGGGGCGGGCTCGGCCATCTGGCGCTGAAATGCCTTCCCGCGACCCTGCACAACACGCCCGACAAGATCCCCGGGGCCGTCCGCGAGGCGGTGCTGCAGGCGCGCGAGACCTATGGCGACGTCCTTGTCGGCTACGCCGATTGCGGCACCGGCGGACGGCTGGACAAGGTCTGTGAGGAGCTGGGGGTCGAGCGCATTCCCGGCCCCCATTGCTACGCCTTCTATTCCGGCAACGCCGCCTTCGAGGCGCTGGCCGAGGAAGAGTACACGGCCTTCTACCTGACCGACTTCCTGACCCGTCAGTTCGAGACCCTGGTGATCAAGCCGCTGGGCCTGGACCGGCATCCCGAACTCCGTGACCAGTATTTCGGCAACTACGAGAAACTGGTCTACCTGGCGCAGACCGACGATCCGGATCTGACGGCGCAGGCCCGCGCCGCCGCCGACCGGCTCGGCCTCGCCTTCGAGCGCCGCGAGACCGGCCTGGGCGACCTGCAGGCGTTCATCGACCGCAACGTCTGACGGCGCGCCGGGCCGGCGTCCGGCCAGCCACCGACAGCCCCTTCTCCGCCCCGCATGGGACAGCGCGCCGCGTCGCGCCCTCGCCGGCATGCGTCCGATCGCGACCTCCCGGTCGTGACCCAAATGCGACATGCGCCGTCTCCGGCGCGACATTTCTTTTATTATCAACAGGTTACAAAGACACGACGATGTCGCTTTTATCGCAAGAGCGACTCGTTCTGGTCGCGCCGGAGCCACATTCCGTCCCTTCGAATCATCATATTCGGCCTCAGGGCAAGAGGACGGAAAGATGGCACAGAAAGTCATCGTCTACTGGCGGGACATCCCCGCCCAGGTCATCGTCAAGGCGGGCCGCCAGCGCGCGGCCGTCGAGCTGCCCGAACGATTCATCAAGGCCATCGACCGCACCGCGATGAAGCTCGGCGCGAAGGACCAGGACGCCTATCTGGCGGAATGGCGCCGCGGCGCGCCGGAGGCCGTCGAGGGCGACCCCGAGACACTGGCGGCCGAGGCCGCAGCCGCGCTCGAAGCGCTCTACACCCCCGATCGCATCCACGAACTCGTCGCCAATGGAGGCAAGGCCCATGACTGAGATGTTCCGGCTGGGCGGCAGCCCGCGCATCGGCGCTTCCATCGAGGCGACACCGACACAGGTGCTCGAAAAGGTGGACCTCGCCGGTCTTTTCCCGGTCAACACCCGCGTCTACCTGACCGATCTCGGCACCGACGACAGCGCCCGCCTGATCCGCGCGGCGCGGTCGCTGCAGGACTACGGCTATGTGGCCGTGCCGCATCTGGCGGCGCGGCGCTTCACGTCCTGGGCGGCCTTCGAGGCGCGCATCCAGGCGCTGGCCGGTGAGGCGGGCGTGACCGAGGCTCTGGCGGTCGCCGGCAGCCCGGAACGGCAGGCCGGTCCGATCGCCGCCTCGATCGAACTGCTGCGGAGCGGCTGGTTCGACCGCCTCGGCTTCACCCGTATCGGCGTCGCCGGCCACCCGGAGGGCAGCCCCGATATCGCGCCCGAGGCGCTGGACGCCGCACTCCGGGAGAAGAACGCGTTCGCCGCCGAGACCGACGCCGAGCTCTATCTGGTCACCCAGTTCGGCTTCGACGCCCGGCGCTTCATCGCCTGGGCGGAGCGCGTCTCTGCCGCCGGCAACCGGCTGCCGATCCATATCGGCGTCTCGGGCCCGGCGAAGATCGCGACCTTGCTGAAATACGCCGCCGCCTGCGGCGTGGGCGAATCCCTGGGCTTCCTGAAGAAGCGCGCCGGCGCCGTCACCGCGCTGGCCACCGGCCATTCGCCGGAATCGGTGGTGCAGCCGCTGGAAAGCTACTGGGCCGGCGATCCCGCCGGACCGATCCGGCAGATGCACGTCTTCCCCTTCGGCGGCCTGAAGAAATCCTCCCAGTGGCTCTTCGAGCGCGGCTCCTGGGTCAACGGCGTCGAAGCCTTCGCCGACACGCAACCCATCCAGCTTGAAGCCCGCAAATGACGCGCACCGTTCTCTCCTCGGCCACCCGCGAGATCGTCATCGGTTTCGACCAGCCCTTCTGCGTGATCGGGGAGCGGATCAATCCGACCGGCCGCAAGCTGCTGGCCGCCGAGATGAAGGTCGGCGACTACAGCCGCGTCCAGACCGACGCGCTGGCCCAGGTCGCCGCCGGCGCCACCATGCTGGACGTCAATGCCGGCATCCCGCTGGCCGACGAGCCGCGCATCCTGGCCGAGACGATCGAACTCGTGCAGTCGCTCACCGATCTGCCGCTGTCGATCGATTCCTCGATCATCGCGGCGCTGGAAGCCGGGCTCGCCGTCTATCGCGGCAAGGCGCTGGTCAACTCGGTGACCGGCGAGGACGAGAACCTGGAACTGGTCCTGCCCCTGGTGAAGAAGCACGGCGCGGCCGTGGTGGCGATCTCCAACGACGAGAGCGGCATCTCCACCGACCCGGATGTGCGTTTCGCAGTGGCGAAGAAGATCGTCGAGCGCGCCGCCGATCATGGTATCGGCCACGAGGACGTGGTCGTCGACCCGCTGGTGATGCCCGTCGGCGCCATGAACGACGCCGGCCGGCAGGTCTTCACCCTGGTCCGCCGCCTGCGCGAGGAGCTGAAGGTGAACACGACCTGCGGCGCCTCCAACATCAGCTTCGGCCTGCCCAACCGGCGGGTGATGAACGGCCACTTCCTGTCCATGGCGATGGCCGCCGGCATGACCTCGGCGATCATGAATCCGCTGCATGACGAGGACATGAACGCCGTTCGGGCGGCCAATGTGCTGATGGGCCACGATCCGGACTGCCGCACCTGGCTGAAGGCGAACCGCGACCCGAACGCGGCGCCTTCGGAGACGGAAGGCCGCCGCGCCCGCGGCGAGCGCCGGCGCCGCCGCGCGGCCTAATCGGTCTCGGCTTCCAGCGTCGGTATGCCGGAGACGTCCACGCGCGATTCCGCGACGGCGAGGTCATAATTGCGCTGGAGATTGATCCAGAGCCGCGGGCCGTTGCCCAGCAGCTTTCCGAAGCGCACGGCCATCTCCGCGCTGACCGGTTGCCGCTCGTTCAGAATGTCATAGAGGTGTTGGCGCGATATCCCGAGAGCGCGAGCGATGGCGGCCTTGCTCAACTTCACGGCCGGCAGCACGTCCTCCCGCAGCACCTCGCCCGGATGCACAGCTCTGATCGAATGATGGGCAGTCAATGATAGTCCTCCAGATCGACGTCGACAGCCGCCTCTCCGCGCCAGGCGAACGTCACGCGGAAGTTGCCCGTCACCCGAACTGCATAGCGGTCAACGCCTTTCAGCGCGTGAAAGAAGGCGCCGGGGTAGTTCAGATCCTCCGGCCGCTCTGCCGCCTCCAGCGCCGCAAGAATGCGGTCCAGCTCGCGGAGCCACCGGCCATCCAGTCGGCCCGCACGCCCCTTCCGCCAGTAGTCGCGCAGTCCGCGATGCCGGAAGCTCTCGATCACTTCTGTAAGGTATTGCCTTACATATAATCCGTCAACAACTGCCTGACGTCCTCACCCCGCCATTCGCCACGTCGTGCCTTCGGGGCCATCCTCGAGAACCACGCCCATGCCGGTCAGTTCATCGCGGATCGCGTCCGCGCGGGCGAAATCCTTCGCCTTCCGCGCGGCCTGGCGCTCGGCGATGAGGCTCTCGACCACGGCCGGGTCGACCTGCGGCGCGGCGCTTGCCGCGGACTGACGCCAGGCCTCCGCCGATTGCTGGCCGATGCCGAGCAGCCAGCAGGCGTCGCGCAGGACTTCCGCCCCCGTTTCGCCCTGTTCGACGGCGCGCGCGATGCGGAAGATCTCGGCCAGCGCCTTGGGCGTGTTGAGGTCGTCCATCAGCGCCGCGAGCACCGCGGCGACGTCCGGGTGGCCGCTGTCGGGATCGGCCGCGCGCACGCCGCGCAGCAGGCCGTAGATCCGGTCCAGATTCTTTCGCGCCTGGTCCAGCCCGGCCTGCGAGAAGTCCAGCGGATGGCGGTAGTGGCCGGACAGCAGCAGCAGACGCACCGCCTCCGCCGGCTCCCGGGACAGAAGGTCGTGGATCAGCAGCACGTTGCCCACCGACTTCGACATCTTCTGGCCCTCGATGCGCAGCATGCCGTTGTGCATCCAGTAGCGCGCGAAGACCTCTCCGCCGTGGGCGCAGGTCGACTGCGCCATTTCGTTCTCGTGGTGGGGGAAGATCAGATCCTGTCCGCCGGCGTGAATGTCGATGGTGCGGCCCAGATGCTTCTCGATCATCGCCGAGCATTCGATGTGCCAGCCCGGCCGGCCCCGGCCCCAGGGACTGTCCCAGCCCGGCTGTGTATCGTCGGAGGGCTTCCACAACACGAAATCCGCCGGATCCTTCTTGTAGGGCGCCACCTCCACGCGGGCGCCCGCGACCATTTCGTCGCGGCTCCGATTGGACAACGCGCCGTACTGGTCGAAGGATGTGACGTTGAACAGCACGTGGCCCTCGGCCTCATAGGCGTGGCCGCTTTCGACCAGACGGGCGATCATGTCGACGATCTCCGGGATCGTCTCGGTCACACGCGGCACGACATCGGGATCCAGAACCCCCAGCGCCCGGACGTCGTCGCGATAGGCTTCGGCATAGCGCCGCGTGATGGTCTCGATCGGAACGCCTTCGCGGCGTGCGGCGTCGATGATCTTGTCCTCGACGTCGGTGATATTACTGGCGAAGACAACGCCCGGATAGAGCCGTTTCAGCAGGCGGTGCAGCACGTCGAAGACCACTGCAGGCCGCGCATTGCCGATATGCGGATGGTTGTAGACGGTGGGTCCGCAGACATACACCGTTACCCGTTCCGGATCAGCGGGCCGGAAGGCCTCTTTCCTTCGGGTCAGCGTGTTGTATATCTGCAGCGTCATGTACAGCGTCCTCCGTCAGGTGAAGGGCCGTTGTAGTTGGAATGACGGCGCATTCAAGGGCGGGGAGGCCCGTGGTTGTCACGCCGGCGCGGGTGCGCCATTTGATTAATCCAGGCGCATAAGGTCAAATGAACCGGCCGATGGCAGGTTGCGTAGAACGCTGCGCGCGAGTTGAGACAAGGAGCCGCGACGCGATGGACGTTTTGGTGAACGGACCCCGAGAAGATACCCGGGGCCGCGAGTACGACCCGGCCACTGGCAAGAGCCGCCCGAGCCGGGAGGAGGCCGAGGCCGCAGTGCGGACCCTGATAGAATGGGCCGGAGACACGCCGGACCGCGAGGGTCTGCGCGACACGCCCGGACGCGTCGTGCGCGCCTATGAGGAATTCTTCGCCGGCTATGACGAGGATCCGGAAGAGGTGCTGGGCCGCACCTTCGAGGAGGTCGAGGGCTATGACGACATCGTCATGCTGCGCGACGTCCGCCTGGAGACCCATTGCGAGCACCACATGGTGCCGATCATCGGCAAGGCGCATGTCGCCTATTTCCCGGCAGGCCGCGTCGTCGGCATCTCCAAGCTGGCCCGCGTGATCGACATCTACGCCAAGCGGCTGCAGACGCAGGAGACCATGACCGCGCAGATCGCCGCCACGCTGGAAAAGGTGCTGCAGCCCAGGGGCGTCGCCATCCTGATCGACGCCGCCCATCAGTGCATGACCACGCGCGGCGTCAAGAAGCCTGGCGTTTCCTGCATCACCACCCGCTTCACCGGCATCTTCCGGGAAGACCGGGACATGGAGCGGCGTTTCCTGGACCTCTGCCGCGGCGTCTGAGCCCCGTAATCGTGATCGCGAAAACAGGTGACGTGGCGCAGGAGCGTTACCATATATGTTTTATGGGACTCTTCGCGCAACATCTGGCCGCCGCCGGCCTTGTGGCCCTGGCGGCGGCGTGCACGCCTTCTCAGCAGGTCACGGTGACCGGCTCGAACGCCGCAGCGCTGACGCCGTCGGCTGTGGAAAGCGTGGCGGTCGTCCCGTCGGAGAACGCTGACGGGGCGTCGAAGGACTACAGTGCCCAACTGGAAAGCAGGCTCCGCGCCGCGGGCTACCGCCTGGCGCCGCGCACCGAGGCGACGCTGTTCGCGACGCTGGACCATGATGTCGGCGAGCCCCGCACGGAGATCGTCGAATTCGAGGTTCCCGAATACCGTACGGAAGAGCGGATCGAGCGAGTCAACGGCCAGTTCGTGACCTTCTACGAAGACGTCCTGTACGGCTACCGCATCGAGACCTACGAGGAGACCGCCTATCCGGCCCATGTCGAGGTGAGCATCTACCGCGCCGGTTCGGGGGCCGCACCGCCCGAGATCGTCTACCGGGGCCGCGCCCGGACAGAGGGGCGCTGCGGCGACATGGACCATCTGATCGGACCGCTGCTGGGCGCATTGTTCGAGGATCTGGATCTGTCGCGCAGCGGCGATACCGTGCACGAACACCGCGTCAAGGTGGAGGACTGCTGAGCCCTTCCGCTGCGCCGCGATGGCGGATGCAGCGGCGCTTCCCGCCAACGAAGCTGTTGCGCCATGGCGATTCTTGCGCCACAACCAACGGCGCACCTCCGGACATCGACAACCGCGTTATTTCCGTCCGGGCGTTTGAAATCAGGGGTCCGTTCACGTTCAATGTTTTCCAGGCTTCTAGGCTGGCTGTCCGCCGACATGGCAATCGATCTCGGGACGGCCAATACGCTGGTCTACGTCAAGGGCCGCGGCATCGTCCTCAACGAGCCGTCGGTGGTGGCGATTACCAATCACCGGGGCAAGAAACACGTTCTGGCGGTCGGCGACGAGGCCAAGCTGATGCTCGGGCGCACGCCCGGCAACATCGAGGCGATCCGCCCGCTGCGTGACGGCGTCATCGCGGACTTCGACGTCGCCGAAGACATGATCAAGCACTTCATCCGCAAGGTGCACAACCGGCGCAGCTTCGCCAGCCCCCGGGTCATCATCTGCGTGCCCTCCGGCTCCACGGAGGTCGAGCGCCGCGCGATCATGGAATCGGCCGAAAGCGCCGGTGCGCGCCAGGTCTTCCTGATCGAGGAACCGATGGCCGCCGCGATCGGCGCCAACCTGCCGGTCACGGAACCCACGGGCTCCATGGTCGTCGACATCGGCGGCGGCACCACCGAGGTCGCCGTGCTCTCGCTGGGCGGCATCGTCTATTCCCGCTCCGTCCGCGTCGGCGGCGACAAGATGGACGAGGCGATCATCGCCTATATCCGCCGCAACCATAACCTGCTGGTGGGCGAAAGCTCCGCCGAACAGGTGAAGAAGGAGATCGGCTCCGCCTGCCCGCCCGACGAGGGCGACGGCATGACGCTGGAGATCAAGGGCCGCGACCTGATGAACGGCGTGCCGAAGGAACTGGTGATCAGCCAGCGCCAGATCGCCGAAAGCCTGGCCGAGCCGGTCGGCGCCATCATCGAAGCCTGCAAGGTCGCGCTGGAGCATACCGCGCCGGAACTCGCCGCCGATATCGTCGACAAGGGCATCGTGCTGACCGGCGGCGGCGCGCTGCTGGGCAATCTGGACTATGTCCTGCGTCACGCCACCGGCCTGCCCGTCTCCATCGCCGACGAGCCGCTGAGCTGCGTCGCCATGGGCACCGGCCGCGCGCTCGAGGAGATCAAGACGCTCAAGCGCGTGCTGCTCAATACCGACTGAGCGGGATTCGACAGGACCGTCGCCCGCGCTATCTGGTCCGGAGACGGGACAGCGAGGGGGGATTTCCATGAAACTCTACGATCTGAACGCCGGCTCCAATCCGCGGCGGGTGCGCATCTATCTGGCCGAGAAGGGCCTGGAGGTGCCGATGCAGGCGGTCGACATGATGAGCCACGAGAACGAGGCGCCCGACTACCTGAAGATCAACCCGCTGGGAAAGATGCCGGCGCTGGTGCTCGACGACGGCACGATCCTGACCGAATCCATGGCCATCTGCCGCTATTTCGAGGAACTGAACCCGGATCCGCCGATGTTCGGCCGCGACGCGCTGGAAAAGGCGCAGGTCGAGATGTGGAACCGCCGCGCCGAGCTGGAGGTCGCAATCCCGACCGCCCAGTGCTTCCAGAACACCCACGAGTTCTGGAAGGACCGCCTCGAGCAGGTGCCCGCCTGGGGCGAGGCCTGCAAGGCGAAGGTCTTCGACCGTCTGCGGATGTTCGACGCTCACATGGAAGGCCGCGAATTCCTGGCTACCGGCGACTACACGGTCGCCGATATCTCGCTCCAGTGCGGCATCCTGCTGGGCAAGGCCGTCGGCATCCGCGTGCCCGACGAACTGGAGAACCTCTCCGCCTGGTGGCGGCGCGTCACCTCCCGCCCGACAGCGCGGGCCTGAATCTCACGGCGCCACGGCGCCCGCCACAGGACTGACCGCCCGCGGACGGGCACCCGTGTGAGTGGCATCGCGCTTGCGACTGCCGTTGGCCATGAGGGGAATCGAACACATCGCAAGACTTCTGGGCCTGGGACGCAAACAAATTGCGTCACAGGACCGGCGAGCGTCGCAAAGAGTGACAATCAACCTGCCCGTGCGCGTGACCGGCGAGAATGACTGCGCCAATGGCGCCTGCATTGCCCGCAATGTCTCAGAGGGCGGCATGCTGGTCACGCCGAACCTGACCGGTGACCGCGGTCGGCGAGTCAGGGTCGACCCGGGCCAGGGCGCGGAAGCCGTGACGGCGCGGATTGTCGGTCAGCGTCCGGAGGGCACGGGCCTCGCCTTCCTGGCCGGGGAAGAAGGCCGGGCGCTGGCCCACTGGATGGTCGAGCGCGCCCATGGCGGCGGCGCCTGAGGCGACTGCCGTCGACAGTGTAATCACCTGACACCACTCCGCCTTAACCGGGCCTTAAGCCCCGCCGATCCATCCTGCGCCGGTCAGAGTAACAAGGGTGTTCCCCCGATGGGCATGATGTCCGATCTCGCGCGCCGCGTACGTCAGTTCAACATGCTGTTTGCGCCGCCGCCGCAGCTTCGCCGGCAGCATGAGCGCTTCGAGGTTTCCGTCGAGATCGAGATCGAGACGGCGGACGGCACGATCAGCCGCTGCCGCACCATCGACATCTCGAATGGCGGCGTGTTCGTGGAGCCGCCCCTGCCCGCCGAAGTCGGCGACCGCATCTACATCAGCGTCGGCATGCTGCTGCGCCGCGTCGAGGGCGAGGTCCTGGCCCACCGTGGCGGGGGCTCCGCGATCCGCTTCGCATCTGCGGCCCATGGCGCGGCGCTGACGGCCTGGCTGCTCGACCAGAGCCGCCGGAAGGTCAACTGACCGCCGAGAGACGCGCCAGAGCATCCGCGATCAGCCGGCGCGTCAGTTCTCCCGCGCCGGTCGGCCGCGCCAGTCCGGCCGCCTGCCCCGACCAGAGCGAAGAGAAGTCGGCCCGTCCCTGGGCCTCGGCCGCCTGCTTGAGCGGCGCCAGCGCCTCGCCCGCCGTGGGAAACGGCGGCGCCTCGGCGGCCATCGGGCCGACCTCCCGCATCACCCGGTTGACGATGCCGCGCGCCGGCCGCCCCGAGAAGACATTGGTCAGCGCCGTCGAATCGTCGACGGCCTCCGCGAGCGCCTGACGGTGCAGATCGGAGATCGTCGCCTCGGGCGTGAACAGGAAGGCCGTGCCCACCTGAACCCCGGCGGCGCCGAGCACCAGCGCCGCCGCCACGCCGCGGCCGTCGGCAATGCCGCCGGCGGCGATCACCGGCGCCGCGACCGCGTCCGCAATCTGGGGCACCAGGGCCATCGTGCCGGCCTGGCTGGCTATGTCGTCGCCCAGAAATATCCCGCGATGGCCGCCGGCCTCATAGCCCTGGGCGATGATGGCGTCGCAGCCCCGCGCCTCGAGCCAGCGCGCCTCCGCCACGGAGGTCGCGGAGGCGATGATCTTCGCGCCGGCGGCCCGGACCCGCTCCAGCAGGTCCCCCGAGGGCAGGCCGAAATGGAAGCTGACCACGCCGGGCCGGACCTCCTCGACGACCTCGCAGGCCCGGTCGTCGAAGGGCTCGCGCAGCGGCGCGGCGGCCGCCCGGCCCGGATCCAGCCCATGCTCCTCGTAATAGGCGGCAAGCCGCCGGCGCCAGCGGTCCTGCGCCGCCGGGTCCGGCGGGCGGGGCGCATGGCAGAAGAAATTCATGTTGAACGGCCGGTCGGTACGCTGCCGGATCACACCCGCTTCCGCGCGCATCCTGTCGCCGTCCAGCATGGCGCAGGGCAGCGAACCCAGCCCCCCGGCGGCGGAGACCGCAGCGGCCATCTCGGCGCCGTTGGCGCCCGCCATCGGCGCCTGGATCAGCGGCAGTTCGATCCCCAGCAGGTCGGTCAGTCGGGTGTCAAACCGTGTCATGACGTCCTCCGGAAAGCAAAGAGGGCCGCTGCCCCGGATCGGGCGCGGCCCTCGATAAGCTCAAGCGGCGCGATGAATCAGAGCTTGCGCTCGACCATCATCTTCTTCAGCTCGGCGATCGCCTTGCCCGGGTTCAGGCCCTTCGGGCAGGTCTTCGCGCAGTTCATGATGGTGTGGCAGCGATAGAGCTTGAAGGGATCCTCCAGCTTGTCGAGCCGGTCGCCCGTCGCCTCGTCACGGCTGTCGATGACCCAGCGATAGGCCTGCAGCAGGACCGCCGGACCCATGTAGCGCTCGCCGTTCCACCAGTAGCTGGGGCAGGAGGTCTGACAGCAGAAGCACAGGATGCACTCATATAGGCCGTCGATCTTGGAACGGTCCTCGCGCGCCTGCAGGCGCTCCCGGTCCGGCGGGGCCGGCGACTTGGTCTGCATCCAGGGCTCGATCGAGGCGTACTGGGCGTAGATATGGGTCAGGTCGCCGACCAGATCCTTGACCACTTCCAGATGAGGCAGCGGATAGATCTTGACGTCGCCCTTCACCTCGTCGACGCCCTTGGTGCAGGCCAGCGTGTTGGTGCCGTCGATGTTCATCGAGCAGGAGCCGCAGATGCCCTCGCGGCAGGAGCGGCGGAAGGTCAGCGTCGGATCGACCTCGTTCTTGATCTTGATCAGCGCATCGAGAACCATCGGCCCGCAGTCGTCCATGTCCACCTCATAGGTGTCCACGCGCGGATTCTCGCCCGAGTCCGGATCGTAGCGGTAGATCTTGAAGGTCCGGGTATTGGCGCCGTCGCCGGCCTTGGGCCAGCTCTTGCCACTACCGGACTTGATGCGGGAGTTCGCCGGCAGATTGAATTCAACCATTGCTTCGTCCTCTTGGGCTGCGCGGCGTCAGTAGACGCGCGCTTTCGGCTCGATGTACTCGATCTCGTTGGACAGCGTGTAGGTATGCACCGGCCGGTAGTCGATGGTCACTTCGCCGGATTCGTTGATCCAGGCCAGCGTGTGCTTCATCCAGTTGGCGTCGTCGCGGTCCGGGAAGTCCTCGTGGGCGTGGGCGCCGCGGCTTTCCTTGCGGTTCTCCGCCGAATGCATGGTGACCACCGCCTGGCGGATCAGGTTGTCGAGCTCCAGGCTCTCGACCAGGTCCGAGTTCCAGACCATCGAACGGTCCGTGACCTTCAGGTCGGGCATTTCGCGGTAGACCTCGTCGATCTTCTGCTTGCCCTCGGAGAGCACCTCGGAGGTGCGGAACACCGCGCAATTGTCCTGCATGACGCGCTGCATCCGGTCCCGGATCGCCGCCGTCGGCGTGCCGCCACTGGCGTTGCGGACCTTGTCGAGCCGCGCCAGCGCCTTGTCGACGGAGGCCTTGTTTGTCTCCGGCAGGGAGCGGCCCGCCTCCAGGATCTCGGCGCAGCGATTCGAACAGGCGCGCCCGAACACCACCAGGTCGATCAGTGAATTGGAGCCCAGACGGTTGGCGCCATGGACGGAAACGCAGGCGGCTTCGCCTGCAGCCATCAGGCCGGGCACCACCGCGTCGGGATCGCCGTCGCGCAGCGTCAGCACCTCGCCGCGGTAGTTCGTCTGGATGCCGCCCATGTTGTAGTGCACGGTCGGCAGCACCGGGATCGGCTCCTTGTTGACGTCCACGCCGGCGAAGATGCGGGCCGATTCGGAGATGCCCGGCAGGCGCTCGGCGATGATGTCGGGGTCCAGGTGGTCCAGGTGCAGGTAGATGTGATCCTTGTCCTTGCCCACGCCGCGGCCCTCGCGGATCTCCATGGTCATGGAGCGGCTGACCACGTCGCGGCTGGCCAGATCCTTGGCCGACGGCGCATAGCGCTCCATGAAGCGCTCGCCCTCGGAGTTCACCAGGTAGCCGCCCTCGCCGCGCACGCCCTCGGTGATCAGGCAGCCTGCCCCGTAGATGCCGGTGGGATGGAACTGCACGAACTCGAGATCCTGCAAGGGCAGGCCCGCGCGCAGCACCATGCCGCCGCCGTCGCCGGTGCAGGTATGGGCCGAGGTCGCCGAGAAATAGGCGCGGCCATAGCCGCCGGTCGCCAGGATGGTCATCTGCGCGCGGAAGACGTGCAGCGTCCCCTCCTGCAGGTTCCAGGCGAGCACGCCCTGACAGGCGCCATCCTCGTCCATGATCAGGTCGATGGCGAAGTACTCGATGAAGAAATGCGTGTCGTTCTTCAGCGACTGGCCATAGAGGGTGTGCAGCATGGCGTGGCCGGTGCGGTCGGCCGCCGCGCAGGTGCGCTGCGCCGCCGGGCCCTCGCCGAAATTGGTCGTCATGCCGCCGAAGGCGCGCTGGTAGATCTTGCCCTCGTCGGTGCGGCTGAAGGGCACGCCGAAATGCTCCAGTTCCAGCACCGCGTTGACCGCGTCGCGCACCATGTATTCGATCGCGTCCTGGTCGCCGAGCCAGTCGGAACCCTTGACGGTGTCGTACATGTGCCAGCGCCAGTTGTCAGGGCCCATGTTGCCGAGCGAGGCGGAGATGCCGCCCTGTGCGGCGACGGTGTGGGAGCGGGTCGGAAACACCTTGGTGACGCAGGCGGTGTTCAGACCGGCTTCGGCGCAGCCCATGGCCGCGCGCAGGCCGGCGCCGCCGGCGCCCACCACCACGACGTCGAACTTGTGCTCCGTGTACGGATAGGCTTCGGACATCGGGTTCACCCTCCAAAGGCGATCGTGAGGACGGCCAGAATGCAGATCAGCGCGCCGATCCAGCATCCGAACGTGTTCGCGAACATCATGAACAGCCGCGAGGCCGGGCCGTGGACATAGTCCTCGATGACGACCTGGACCCCCAGCTTGAGATGCCAGAACACGGCGACGATGAGCAGCAGCAGAACGCCGGTGACCAGTGGATTGCCGACAATGCCGGCGGCGGTGAGGTAGTCGGCGCCGGCGAGCCGGATCATCAGCACGACGAAGGCGAAGACCAGCGGAATCAGCGCGATCGCCGTGACCCGCTGCATCCACCAGTGCTCGGTGCCGTCCTTGGCCGAGCCGAGGCCGCGCGCATTCTTCAGTGGCGTGTTGAGTGCGGAACGCTTCATGGCGTCAACCTCCGTAGGCGTAGGCCGCCACCCAGGCCAGTACGGTGAGCACCAGCGAGGCGATCACCACCGTCCAGCCCGAACGGTAGACCGCCGGAATCTCGAACCCCCGGCCGGCGTCCCAGAAGAGATGCCGGATGCCATTGCAGAGGTGATAGAACAGCGCGGCCGTGAAGCCGAACAGCACCAGGCGGCCGATCCAGCTGCCCGCCACGCCCAGCACGTAGGTGTAATATTCCGGCCCGCTGGCCAGCGCGACCAGCCACCAGATCACAAGCAGCATGCCCAGCCCAAGGAACACGCCCGTGATGCGATGCAGGATCGACATCAGGGCCGTGATCTGAAGCATGTCATAGACTTGCAGATGCGGCGACAACGGGCGATTGGTGTTCGCCATGACCGTCCCCCTCATTCGCTCCGGCCGGTCTGAAACCGGCCCCGAGCTCCATGATCCCCTGGTACGGAGTCCCCCCGGATTCGCCGGACCCCCGCAACCGAGACGCGATTGTAGGCCGATGCCCCCGACTGTCAACGCGAGACCGCCCTGCCCCTCGAAGCCGGCGGGGGGCAAGTGCATGGCGCGGCGGCGGATTCCGAGATTGCCGTGGCGCTTGCGGCGGACTAGGTTATGTACAGGTTGGAGACGTAGATTTCGGGTTAGCCCATGCTTGCTGCGGATGTGACCGGGACCCTGTCGGCGCGGCGTGTGCTGCTGATCGTCGGCGGCGGGATCGCGGCCGTGAAGATACCGGACCTGATCCGGCGCCTGAGGGAGCGCGGCGCGGCGGTGCGCCCGGTGCTGACCCGTTCGGGCGCCGAGTTCGTGACTCCGCTCGCCCTTTCGGCACTGGCCGAGGAGAAGGTCTACACCGAGCTGTTCGACCTGACCGACGAGGCGGAGATGGGGCACATCCAGCTGTCCCGGCAGGCCGATATCGTGCTGGTCGCGCCGGCCACGGCGAATCTGATGGCGCGCATGGCCGCTGGCCTGGCCGACGATCTGGCGACGACGCTGCTGCTGGCGACCGACAAGCCGGTGATGATCGCACCGGCGATGAACGTGCGCATGTGGCAGCATCCGGCGACCCGCCGCAACCTGGCGCAGCTCCGCGACGACGGCGCGATCGTCGTCGACCCGACGGAGGGCGCGATGGCCTGCGGCGAGTTCGGACCCGGCCGCATGGCGGAGCCGCTGGACATCGTCGCGGCGCTGGAGCGGCACTTCGCCGGCGGCCCGCTGGCGGGACTGAAGGCGGTGGTGACCAGCGGCCCGACCCACGAGCCGATCGATCCGGTCCGCTACATCGCCAACCGGTCCTCGGGCAAGCAGGGCCACGCCATCGCGGGCGCGCTTCGCCGGCTGGGGGCGTCGGTCACCCTGGTCAGCGGCCCGACCGGCCTGCCCGATCCGCCGGGGGTCGAGACCGTGCGGGTGGAGACCGCGGTCGAGATGCGCGACGCCTGCGAGGCGGCCCTGCCCGCCGATATCGCCATCTGCGCCGCGGCAGTGGCCGACTGGCGGGTCGAAGCCGCGGGACAGAAGCTGAAGAAGCGGGAAGGCGGCGGTGCGCCGGAGCTCAGTTTTGCGGAAAATCCCGACATCCTTGCCGGGCTGGCCGGCCACGCCAGCCAGCGGCCGCGCCTGGTGGTCGGTTTCGCGGCCGAAACGCAGAACGTCATCGAATACGCCGAGACCAAGCGCCAGAAGAAGGGCTGCGACTGGATCGTCGCCAATGACGTCAGTCCCGACACCGGCACCTTCGGCGGCGACCGGAACTCGATCACGCTGATCGGCGCGGGAGAGCCCGAAAGCTGGCCGCCCATGGCCAAGACCGCCGTCGCCGAGCGCCTGGCCGACCGCATCGCCCGCTTCTTCGGAAGCACGCCATGAACCTGGACGCCATCCCCATCCGCCGGCTGGCGCACGCCGCCGATCTGCCCCTGCCCGCCTATGAGAGCGCCGGGGCGGCGGGCATGGATCTCCGCGCGGCGATCGACGCGCCGCTGATACTGGCGCCCTGGCGCCGGGCGATGGTGCCGACGGGTATCGCCATCGCCCTGCCGCCCGGCCACGAGGCGCAGGTGCGCCCGCGATCCGGCCTCGCGGCCCGTCACGGCGTGACGGTGCTGAACAGCCCCGGCACGGTGGACGCCGACTATCGTGGCGAGGTCTCCGTGATCCTGGTGAACCTCTCGGCGGAACCCTTCGAGATCCGCCGCGGCGACCGCATCGCCCAGATGGTGGTCGCCCCGGTCAGCCGCTGCGCCTGGCGGGAAGTCGAAGCGCTCGAGGAGACCGCCCGTGGCGGCGGCGGCTTCGGCTCGACGGGGGTGGGCCGGCCATGACCGACATCCTCCGCCTGCCGAAGAAGACCATGTTCGCACTCGATGCCGTGCTCGACGTCGCCTACAACGCTCGGCCCGACCCGGTGCAGTCCAAGGACATCACGGCGCGACAGAAGATTCCGCCGCGCTATCTGGAGCAGGCGATGCAGCAGCTCGTGCGCGCCGGCATCCTGAAGGGCGTGCGCGGCCCCCGCGGCGGCTACACCCTGGCCCGGGAGCGCCGGCGCATTACCGTGGCCGACATCGTCCGCGTCATCTCCAGCGACGACGAGCCGGAGGAGGATACGGGCTCCGACCTGGGCCACAAGGTGGTCCGGCCGCTGTGGAACGAGATCCAGCTGGAGATCGTCGACCGGCTTTCGGAGATCACACTGGAGGATCTCTGCCGCCGCGCCGAGTCCGCCAAGGTGCCCAAGGCCGCCAGCAACACGCGCGATTTCACCATCTGACGGCGGCAACGCCGACCCCTGGGGAGGGGGACAGAACGCCATGACCGACTTCGAACGCTTCACGCCGCCGCGCGGCCGCATCTATGATTCAATCGTCGAGACCATCGGCTCCACGCCGCTGGTGCGCCTCAACCGCATCGGCGAGAACCTGGCCGAGGGCGCCGCGATCCTGGCCAAGCTGGAATTCTTCAATCCGCTCTCCTCGGTCAAGGACCGCATCGGCGTCTCCATGATCGAGGCGCTGGAGGAAACCGGCGATCTGAAACCGGGCGCGACCATCATCGAGCCGACGTCGGGCAATACCGGCATCGCCCTGGCCTTCGTCGCCGCCGCCAAGGGCTACCGGCTGATCCTGGTGATGCCGGAAAGCATGTCGATCGAACGGCGGCGGATGCTGAAGCTGCTGGGCGCGGAGCTGGAACTGACTCCGCCGGAGAAGGGCATGAACGGCGCCATCGCGCGCGCCAACGAACTGATGGCGGATAACGCCGGCGCCGTGATGCCGCAGCAGTTCGCCAATCCCGCGAACCCGGCGATCCATGTCGCCACCACGGCCGAGGAAATCTGGGCCGACACGGCCGGCAAGGTCGACGTCATCATCGCCGGCGTCGGCACCGGCGGCACCATCACCGGTATCGGCCGGGTGCTGAAGCAGCGCAGGCCCGGCGTCCACATCGTCGCCGTCGAGCCCGAGGACAGCCCCGTGCTGTCGGGCGGCAATCCGGGACCGCACAAGATCCAGGGCATCGGCGCGGGCTTCGTGCCCGACAATCTCGACCGCTCCGTGGTCGACGAGGTGCTGACCATCGGCAACGAGACAGCCTTCGAGACCGCGCGCCGCCTTGCGCGGCTGGAAGGCATTCCCGTCGGCATTTCGTCGGGCGCGGCGGTCGCCGCGGCGCTGGAGGTCGGTGAGCGGAAGACCATGGCCGGCAAGACGATCGTCGCCATCCTGCCGTCCTTCGCCGAACGCTATCTCTCGACGGCGCTGTTCGAGGGGCTCTGACTCCGCCTCACTCGAGGCAGCCGAGCGCTTCGTATTTCGGTTTCAGTTCGTCGAAGGATTTCGGCGACCAGTCCGCCGCGTCGGCGTCCAGTTTCGCCATGACCGCCGGCGCCAGCCGATCCGACAGCACGTCCAGCGTATGCAGGATGTAGCGTTCGACGGTGAAGCTTGCAGCCTCGCCGAAGGTTTCCAGCGTGACCCGCCCCCAGAAATAGGCCGTGTCCGCCGCGCCGCCGCCTTCGGCGTAGCGGTAGACGGTGCGAAGCTGGGCCATGGCGTTGCCCTGCAGCGCCACCAGTTCGTCGCAGCGGGCCGCCGGATCCTCCGCCCGGCCGCCGCGGTAGAAACGGCGCGCCTTCAGGGCCAGCGCGGGCCCGTAGCCGGCTTTCGCCGCCTCGGTCAGCCGGCGCTCGGCGAAATTCGATTCCGGCTGACCCAAAACGTACTGGGCCGGCGCGAAACCGGTGTCGGCGGACTTTTCCAGCATGTTGTTGATGGCGCTGGACATGGCCCGGCCGGGCCCGATCGGCTCGCCATAATCGGCCATCACCAGCAGGGCCCAGCCCGCCCCCGCCTCGGCATGGGGCCCGGCCAGACGCCGCGCCTCGCCATATTCGCCGCGCTCCACCGCGGTCAGGGCGGGGGCCGCGGCGGCGCGCTCGGCCGCCGGCACATGGGGCTGCAGGTCGTCCAGCACCGGGTGCAGCGTCTCCGGCGCCCGGCTGGCCGAGATCCAGAACCGTTCGAGCGGCACGCCCTCGAAGACGAAAAGGGTGCCGCCAACCCGGCGCTCCAGGCGATAGGCGCCGTAGCGCGGCCGCATCCAGCTTTCCAGGCCGATCTCCCCGGCCCAGCGCTTGACTGCCTCGCGGCCGGCCACGTCCTCGTCGTGCGCCAGCCCCGCCAGGGCCGGCTCCAGCAGCGGGGCCAGATCGGCGAAGGCATAGAGACCCGGATCGGCGGAAGGCAGCAGCGGCACCTCCAGACGCAAGCCGATCAGCGCACGGCCCCGCACCAGCAATTGGGCCGAAACGTCCTCGCCGTTGGGTTCGCCCACCGTCAGCGCCCGGACGCCGGGCAGACCCTTTGCCGGCCGCTCGACGATCGCCGCCCCGGCGAATGCATCGGTATCCGCCAGCCGCGCGAGCACCGTCTCGGCTTCCGGGTGCAGCGGTCCGAGTTCCAGGGATCGGGCCGCGCCTCCGCCGGTCACAAGGACCGCGACAAGGACGACGAGACGACAGAGAACAGCGTTACGCACCTTTTCACCTCATTGAGCCGCCGATCGGGCCAGCCTAGCGCCCGCAGGCATTCCGGACGAGGGACCGCGGTCACAGTCGCAGCGGCCGCCGCCGGCCCGGCAGGACTTGCCGCCCGGGGCCCGACCCGGCAAATCCTGATCGGCAGAATTTGTCTGGTATTTTATGTATACCAACTCAACTATTTGATTTTATTGATATTCACGAAGATGGAAATTCTGGCCCGAGGGTTGCGAACCGGGTTGCAGCGGGCAAAAGGCCGGCTAACCGAAAACCCAATCCAGAACGGAGCAATCAAATGTTGTCAGTGAACACCAACGCTGGGGCGATGGTCGCCCTTCAGAACCTCAACAGCACCAACCGGGAGCTGGCCGAGGTTCAGTCGCGCATCAATACCGGCCTCAAGATCGCCGGACCGAAGGACGATGGCTCCACATTCGCCATCGCCCAGAACATCCGGTCCGAGATCTCCGGCATCGATGCAGTCAAGAACAGCCTGGACCGTGGCGTCTCGGCGACCGATACCGCGATCGCGGCCGGTCAGTCGATTTCGGACCTTCTCATCGAAATGAAGGAGAAGTCCGTCGCCGCGACCGACGCCAGCCTTGACACGGCCAGCCGAAATGCTCTGGACGCGGATTTCGCCGCGCTCCGCGATCAGATCGGCACCATCGTCAGCAACGCCGAGTTCGACGGCATCAACCTGATTGACGGCTCCATCTCCAGCATCGCGGTGCTGGCCAACGATGAAGGTTCGTCCATCACCGTTTCGGCCCAGCAGCTTTCGGCGAACACCGGCCTGAGCGTCGCTTCCGTCGACCTCAGCACGGCGACCAACGCGGCCGCCGCCCGTTCCGCCGTCAATGCGGCGATCGAGACCGCCAACGCACGTCTTGCCTCTCTCGGCACGGACGCGAAGAGCCTGGAAATCCACAAGGACTTCGTCGGCCAGCTGCAGGATACCCTCACGCAGGGTCTCGGCAACCTGGTGGACGCGGACCTGGCCAAGGAGAGCGCCCGCCTCCAGTCGCTGCAGATCAAGCAGCAGCTGGGCACGCAGGCCCTGTCCATCGCCAACCAGGCGCCTCAGTCCATCCTGGGCCTGTTCTAGGGCCCGCGCAGGGGGATATGGAGCACACCGCTCCATATCCCTTTGCGGCCTTTTCCGACCACAATGAACCACAATTTACTTTCCTTGGTTAATCGGTCATTCACCATTTTACTCTAGTCAAGACGAATTCTTGATTTATTGATTGAACAATTGGGCGCGACTGGGCAATTTCTGCCGGAACTATTTGCCTACTCCCGGCAGAATCTGCCGGCAAGAATTGCCGGGCAGAATCGCTCCACGGAAATTTCTTCCGCCTTTTCAACAATTTAGATATCCGGAAAAACTGGCCCATCCATTGCGGAAGAAGCGGCGCGGGCAAAACGCCCGTTGTTGAACCGCCAACTTCCAGAATGGAGACTACCAATGGCAATTTCCGTCAACACCAATACGGGTGCGATGGTCGCCCTGCAGAACCTCAACAGCACCAACAAGGAGCTGGCCCAGGTTCAGTCGCGCATCAACACCGGCCTGAAGGTCGCCGGACCGAAGGACGATGGCTCCACCTACGCCATCGCCCAGAACATCCGCGCCACCATCTCCGGCTTCGATGCGGTCAAGAACAGCCTCGACCGCGGCGTCTCGGCTGCCGATACCGCGATCGCGGCCGGCCAGTCGATCTCCGACCTTCTCATCGAGATGAAGGAGAAGGCCGTCGCCGCGACCGACGCCAGCCTCGACACGTCCAGCCGTAACGCCCTGGCCGCCGACTTCACCGCGCTGCGCGACCAGATCGGCACCATCGTCAGCAACGCCGAGTTCGATGGCGTGAACCTGATCGACGGTTCCATCTCCAGCATCTCGGTGCTGGCCAACGATGAAGGTTCGTCCATCACCGTTTCGGCCCAGCAGCTGTCGGCCAATACCGGCCTCAGCATCGCCTCCGTCGACCTGACGACCGCCACCAACGCCGCGGCCGCCCGTTCGGCCGTGGATGCCGCGATCGACACGGCGAACTCGCGTCTCGCCTCGCTGGGCACGGACGCGAAGAGCCTGGAGATCCACAAGGACTTCGTCAGCCAGTTGCAGGACACCCTGACGCAGGGCGTCGGCAACCTGGTGGACGCGGACCTGGCCAAGGAGAGCGCAAGGCTCCAGTCGCTGCAGATCAAGCAGCAGCTGGGCGTGCAGGCGCTGTCCATCGCCAACCAGGCGCCGCAGACGATCCTGGGTCTCTTCTAAGGGCCCGCTCACAGGGGATATGGGGCCGCGAGGCTCCATATCCCCGCCGCGGCCCCCGCGCTGAGGACGGAACGACCGGGACAAGCCGGCGAAGACGGGTCCGCAGCGCAAGGGGTCTGACCATCGGGGGATGGCCATGATATCCGACGCAACGACCGGTCAAGTCATCGGCGTTGAACCGACGAAGGCGACGCGGAAGGTCGAAAAAGCGACCGAGGCGCGGCCCAGGGATTCCGAAGTCCGGCGGGACACCGCCGAGATGCTGGAACAGCGCCGCACGCGGGAAGAAGAGCCCCGCGTGGACCGCCAGGGCGCGGCCCGCATCGTCGGCAAGGCCATGATGGCCGACTACCCGCCCAACGCCAGTCTCGAGATCGACGTGCTCGATGAAGGCGGCGGCTTCGTCTACAAGGCCGTCGACCCGGAAACGGGCGAAGTCCTGAAGCAGTTCCCGGCCGAAGAGGTCCTGAAGCGACTGGAGCGACTGTCCCGTCTCAAGGGTCTCGCCGTCGACGAAACCATCTGACAACGACGCACCGGCACGAGCGGCTCGCAAAGGGGCGCCCGCGCGACAATATGGATGCCAGTACCACCTGAGCGGAGCGATTCGTGAGCATCCGCGGCAAGCGACTGGCGATCGGCGCGACGGCCGGGATTCTGATCCTGTTGGCCGCGATCGTGCTTGCGCGCACCTGGCTGGCCGAGCGCGCCGCCGAATACTACCTCGCCGGCCGGGGCATCGAAGAAGCGGCGCTGGACGTGACCCGCCTGGACTTCGAAGGCGCGGAAGTCCGCAACGCGCGCCTGGGAGACAGCGCCTCGGCGCGCCGCATCGAGATCCGCTACGACCTGTCCGCAGGCGCGGTCCGGCGTGTCGCCGCGGAAGGCGTGGACCTTTCGGTCGCCTGGCGCGACGGCGCGCTGGACCTCGGCCCGCTGGCGGAGTTCCTGGCCGGCGCCGGCACGGAAGAAGCCGCGGCCGGTCCGGGCCCGCGGCCGGAAATCGCGCTCAGCGATCTTTCGGTCGATATCGATACGGCGGAAGGAGTCGCGCATGTGGACCTCCCCGGCACGATCGACCTCCCGCCCGGCGCGCCACCGATCCTGAATACCCCCTTCAGCCTTTCTCATCCGCGGCTGGAGGCAGAGGGACGCATCGAGACAGCGGTGACGCCGGAGGGCGCGACGCGAATCAGCGGCGAACTGGCCCGGCTGCGTCTGAAGCGGGAGGGTGAGGCCCGGCCTCTCGATGCCGAGGGAGTCTCGTTCGATGTCGCCCTCGGTGAGGAGCGATTCGAGGTCACGCTTCAGGGCGCGGTCCCGGATCTGGGTCTGGACCTCGCCGCCAGCGGCGACGGCGCGCTGCCTCCGGGCGATGGGGACACGGCGATCGATCTTCGCCTGCGCCTGACGAACGCCGCCCGGCTGGGCGAGGCCGTACCCGAGACGGGCCTGCAGTCGGGGACGGCCGACCTGCATCTGACCTTTCGGGGCCGCCTGCCCCTGGAGGGGCCCGGCGAGACTGCGGCCGCCAGTGGCATTCTGGAGACCCGGCTGGACGCGGACCTGGTGGGGGACGGCCGTCATTTCGAGAGCCTGCGCGCGGTTCTCGACGCCGGCACCGACTTCTCCGCCACGGGCGCCGAGACCGAATTCGGGACCGCCGACATCCTGGCCAGCGGGCTCAACGAAACGCTGCTGCCCGA
The DNA here is from genome assembly GCF_002924445.1 of Minwuia thermotolerans. Taxonomy (NCBI): domain Bacteria; kingdom Pseudomonadati; phylum Pseudomonadota; class Alphaproteobacteria; order Minwuiales; family Minwuiaceae; genus Minwuia; species Minwuia thermotolerans. Next base: position 48,369 of record NZ_PIGG01000034.1, on the reverse strand, counting down.
CGCCGTGGCAAGCCCCTCCACGGTTGCGCTTCTGGGCCCCGACGTCACGCTGACCCTGAGCGAAGGTTTCCGGCTGCGCCTGCACCGCCCGGAACGCCTCATCGCCGGTGAAACGCCCCTGTCTGTGGAAGCCGGGGGCCGGCTGCTGCTCCGTTCCGCTGCATCTGCAGACGCCGGCTTCGAGCGGCTCGCCTGGTCGCCCGACGGCATCTCCGCCCGAGGGCTCAGCCTCGCCGCGCGGAATCTGACCATCGGCGGACAGCACCTGCGGGAACTGGACTACACCGGCGGTCTGACGCTGACGGACCGGCTGGTACTGGACGGCCGTCTGGAAGCGGCGGCGGATCGTGTCGCGTTCGGCGGCGTTACCATCGCCAACATCGAGGCGGAGGCGCGCGTCGACGCCGAGGGGGTGGAGGACGGAACGGATCTCGGTCTCTCCGACGTCATCATCAGCGCCGGGGGCATCGAAACCGCCGACGGCGCGCCATGGCCCGGCCCGTTTTCCGTCGCGATCGACCGGGCGTCCGTCATGCTCGGCCCCTGCGCCATCGACCGCTGCACGCCGATGGCCCAGACTGTGGCGAGCGGCCCGCTGCTCGGCCGGATTGCCCTGCCCGCCTTCGCGGTAGAAGGACTGGTGGCGACAGGCGGCCCGGAGGAACGCCGGGTGCGGCTGGCATTGCCAGGCACGATCGCGCTGACCGGCGGCGGCGTGCTCGAAATCGGTAGCGGGTTCGAACTCACCCACCCGGCCTTCCGGGCGGAAGGCCGGATCGCCAGCGAGGCGACAGGCGAGAGCGGACAGCGCCTGACCGCAAGCGTCAGCGAACTGATCCTGATACAGGGCGATGCCCGCACCCTCGTCAGGCCCGAAAACCTGGAACTGACCATCAAGTCGCGACCCGAAGGCATCGATGCGCAGCTGGATGCGAACGCGCCGGAACTCGGGCTCGACGGAAGCGCCACACTGAGCGCCCCATGGTCGCTCGACCGGCAACATGCCGAACTCCGTATCGATGCGGCCCTGAAGGATGCGGGGCGGATCGCAGGGCTTCACCCGAACCTGCCCGCCGTCTCGGGTCCGGCGGCGCTGAAGCTCGACTATCGCGGCGGCGGCGCGGAGGACGGCGAACTGTCGCTGAATCTGGACGCCGCGCTGCGGGACATCGCGGGAATCGGCGTTCTCGACGCCACAATTGCCGCCGAGGGCACGGTCGGAGCCGGCGGGACGCTTGCCCTGGAAGGCCGGCTCGACACGGGGCTGGCCGGTCTCGACGCCGGGGGCGTCGCCGTCGACGGCCTGCGCCTGCAGTCGCCGTTCACGGTCAGCGGCGACCCGGAAGGAACCGCTATCCGGCTGCGGCGCGGCACGCTGCGCACGGAGGGGGTGAGCGCACGGGGCGGCGTTCGGATACCCGGCCCGGTTACGGCCCGGGTCAACAGCGCAGAGCTGCGGCTGGGGCCATGCACGCTGTCGGCCTGCAATCCCGCGCCGGGCGTCGCCACCGCCAATCTGGACCTCGACACCCTTGCGATCCGAACGGGGGAAACCCCCGGCCCGATCCGCCTGACGGGAATACGCGCCTCGCTCCGGACCGACCTCGCCAGCGGGCTCGACCGTCTGGACACCGACATCGCCGCGGCGACGGCCGAGGCCGAGGGGATGGCGCGGCTGGACGGCCTCTCCCTGGCCGGCCTTGTCAACCTGGCCGGCGCGCGGCTGGACCAGCGCTTCGCCGTCGACGGCGTCGCGATCGACCCGGCGCTGCTGGCGGGTGCGCCGCCGCTGGCCCTGAGCGGGCGGCTGACCGGCCCGATGTCGGCCCCCGCGGTGACCGGCGAGGCGCGCAGCCTGTCCGGCCCGGAACTGAAGGCCGAGATCGCCCTGGACGGCGGGATCGCGCGGATATCCCTGGGGCCGACCCATGCCGGGACGGCGATGTCGTTCCTGCAGAAATTCACCGCCCTGGAAGCGGACGCGGTCACCGCCGACGGGACCGTAGCGGGCGACTTCGTTCTGCCGCTGTCCGATGGCGGTGGCGGCCGGGCCACGGTGCGCCTGAGCGACGTGTCGCTGCTGACGGCGGAGGCGGAAGTGTCCGGCGTCAACGGCACGGTCGCCCTCGCCTCCCTGTCGCCGCTGCGCACGCCGCAGACCCAGACACTCAGGATCGGCCGGCTGGAGGCCGGCGTCCCGCTGACCGACATCATTGCCGCCTTCGACATCGACAGCGGGCCTGAAGGCGCCAAGCTGCACTTCAGCACGCTGAGCGGCGAGATGCTGGAAGGCCGCTTCGCCTTCGAGCCATTCTCGGTCACCGCACCGCCCAGGGATGCGGACCTGCGTCTCGGGCTTGACGCCATCAGTCTGGCCGAACTGACCCAGCTTCTCGGCCTGGGCGGCGTCAGCATGGACGGGGAACTCTCGGGGGTCGTGCCTGTCACCATCATCGGGGGCGAGCAGGTCGCGATCAACGACGCACGGCTCTCGGGCGGGACGAACGGAGTCTTGCGCATCAGCACCGACCGCGCGCGGCAGGTGCTCGGCGACCGCGGCGGTGAACAGGTCGACCTGATGCTGAAAGCGCTGGAAAACTTCCGCTACACCAGGCTGGATATCCGCATCGACAAGGCGCCCGAGGGCGAGGCGCGGATCGAAGTTCGGCTGGAAGGGCGCAATCCGGATCTGCTCGACGCCCATCCCTTCGTCTTCAACATCAACGTCGAGGGCAACGCGGACCGCCTGGCGGAAACCATCCTGACTGTGTACCGCGCCAGTTCAGGCGTCATTCAGACCGGCGTGCGCACCTTGCAGTAATCTCTGCCAGCGCCAAGATGTAGTCAGGATGAATCGGAACAAGAAAATGATCGAGAAAGACCAGGTCCGGGGGGCCTCGGCCATCGCCGCCTCGATGCTGTTCGGCGCCGCCCTCGCCGCCTGCACGCCAACCGTCGCCGTGCAGGCGCCGAAAGAGCCCATCACCATCAATCTCAACATCAAGCTTGACGCCGATGTCAGGGTGCGGCTGGAAGAGCAGGCGCAGGAAGACATCAAGAAGAATCCGGAGATATTCTGATGGTCCGATCCATTCTGCTGGCCCTGGTGGTGCTGTTCGCGCTTGGCGGCGGCGCCCTTGCCCAATCGCTGGACCAGATGCGCAGTTCCGGCGCGGTTGGCGAGCGTTATGATGGTCTGCTGGAGGCGCGGGAACAAAGCGCCGAACCCTTTGTGGCACGGGTCAACGCCGAACGGCTTAAGATCTACGCCGACGCGGCCCAGAAGCAGGGTGTGAGCGTCGACGATGTCGGAAAGGTCTACGCCAAGGAAATCATGAAGAAGGCGCCGGCGGGAACCTGGTTCCTGGGACCGGACGGCAACTGGCGGCGCTGACGCCGTCGGCGGCGCCAAGGGAGGGGGATCATGTTCAACCAGCTTCGCCTCGATGGCCGCATCGCCCTTGTGACCGGCGGCAGCAAGGGCCTCGGCCGGGCCATGGCGCTGGGTCTCGCTTCGGCCGGCGCCACGGTGGTCGTCGCCGCACGCTCCGAGGGGCCGCTGCTGGAAACGGTCGAGGCGATCGGGCTGAAGGGCGGCAACGCCGACCACCGCATCCTCGACGTCACCGACGAGGCGGCGTGCAAGGCGACGGTCGAATCCGTCGTCGCCGACCGCCGCCGGCTGGACATCCTGATCAACAATGCCGGTTTCATCAGCCGCGCCCCGCTGTCCGAGAGCACGACGGACGACTACCGCGCGGTCATCGAGACCAATCTCGTCTCGCTCTACGTTCTCGCCCGGGAGTCGGCCCGGCACATGGCGGCGCAGGGCCGGGGCCGCATCATCAACATCGGCTCGGTGATGAGCCGAATCGCGCGGCCCAACATCAGCTCCTATGTCGCCACCAAGCACGCCGTCACCGGCCTGACGAAGTCGCTGGCGGTGGAACTGGCCGACAAGGGGATCTGCGTCAACGGCATCGCGCCCGGCTATTTCGGCACCGAGTTCAACAAGCCCCTGATGGCGGATGCGGCCTTCACGCAGATGGTGGAGGAGCGCACGCCGGTGGGCCGCTGGGGCCGGCCCGACGAGATCGCCGGCGCTGCGATCTTCCTTTCCTCGGACGCTGCATCATATGTCACCGGGCACATGCTGTTCGTCGACGGCGGAATGACCGTCAAGCTCTGATCCGGGGGGATCGATGGAAACCAGACGCCTCTGGCAGGTGGACGCGTTCGCCGACCGCGTCTACCGGGGGAACCCTTGCGCCGTCGTGTTCGACGCCGAAGGGATTCCGGCCGAACGGATGCAGCAGATCGCCGCGGAGATGAACCTCTCGGAGACGGTCTTCCTGCTGCCGCCGACGCGGGACGACGCGGACTACCGCGCGCGCATCTTCACGCCGCGCAGCGAACTGCCCTTCGCCGGCCATCCGACGATTTCCGCGGCCTTCTGCGTGCACGAAAGCATGCGTCAGGCGGGCCTCGGGCCACTGCCCGGGATCCTGCGCCAGGAATGCCACGCCGGCGTCATTCCCGTCGCGGTCGCGGCGCGGGGCGGCCTGCCCGTCTTCACCATGACCCAGGTCGCCCCAACCTTCATCGACATCGATCTGGGTGCCGCAGAGGTCGCGGCCGCTCTGGGCTGCGCCGAAGGGGATCTCGCCGACCCGCCGGTCGAGGCCGCCAACACGGGTATCGCCTGGATGTTCGTTCGCCTGCCTTCGCCGGAGTCAGTTGCGGTGCTGAAGCCCGACATGACCGCGATCGCGGAGCTGTCGAAACGGACCGGCATCACAGGGCTGGCCGTCTGGTCGGTGGGCGCGACGAACCCGGGCGTCGACGTGAAGCTGCGCGCCTTCGCCCCGGCGGAAGGCGTGCCTGAGGATGCGGCGACCGGCTCGGCCAATGGCTGCCTCGCCGCGCTGATCGCCCGCTCCGCCGCGCTGGGCGCGGGGCCTGTCAGCTATATCGCCGAGCAGGGCGTGGAGATGGGCCGCGACGCCCGCATCGTGGCCGCCACCGACGGGCCGGACAGCGGCCCGCGCATCGGCGGCCATGTCGTCCGGGTCATGGAAGCGGTTCTGACGGTGTAGCGCAGGCGGGCCGGGTATGGCCGGGCCGGCCAGCCCGCCGTCTCCAGGATTCAGAAGGCGCGCGAGCCAGCCATACCATCCCTCGCACGCCAACCTGCATTCACCACTTTACGGGCAGGCTCATCAGGCCGCGCAGGGTGAAGGTCGGCCGCCAGTCCGGCTCGCCGTCCAGATCGAGCCGCAGGTCCGGCAGCCGCTCCAGGATCGTGCGGAAGGCGACATCCGCCTCCACCCGTGCGAGCTGCGCGCCGATGCAATGGTGGATACCGCCGCCGAAGGACATGGGCCGCACGTCCTTGCGGTCGATGCGGAAGCTGTCCGGGTCCTCGAAGCGATCGGGGTCGCGGTTGGCCGCGCCCAGCAGGCAGAGCACATGGTCGCCCTGCGGGATGGTCACGCCGCCGACCTCGACGTCCTCCATGGCGCAGCGCCCGGTCATCTGCACCGAGGAATCGTATCGCAGCATCTCGTCGACCGCGCCCGGCACCAGGTCCGGCTCGGCCTTCAGCCGCTCGAACTGTTCGCGGTCGGAGAGCAGCGCCAGCATGCCGTTGCCGAGCAGATTGACGGTGGTCTCGTGGCCCGCGCCGAAGAGCAGGATCATGTTGCCGACCAGCTCCTTCTCGCTCAGCCGGTCCCCGTCTTCCTCGGCCTGGACCAGCACGGTCGTCAGATCGTCCTTCGGATTCTTCCTGCGTTCGCCGAACATCTCCCGAAAATAGGCCTCCCACTGGGTGAAGCTGTCATTGGCCGCCTGCAGTTCCTCCTCGGACATCGGCGTCGGGTCGATCAGCCGCCCCGTCGCCTTGCCGCCGAACTCGAAGCGGTCGCGGTCCTCCCGGACGATTCCCAGCATGTCGCAGATGACGTTGAGCGGCAGCGGGTAGGCGAACTGGCGGATGAAATCCATCGCTCCCTTGCCCTCGACCCGGTCGAGCAGCTCGTCGACCAGCGTCCGGATCTGCGGCCGGAGTCCCTCGATCCGCTTCGCCGTGAACGCCTTGGAGACCAGTCCCCTGAGCCGCGTGTGGTCCGGCGGATCCTGCACCAGCATCCAGTGGCGCATGGAGGCGTAGGCGGGATGCCTGAACACCTCCTCGCCATAGCGCTGGATGGTGCGCTGCTCGAAGCCCTTGCCGAAACGGCGGTCCTTCAGGATCGAGGCGACGTCCTCGTAGCGGGTGGCGACCCAGAAGCCCATCGGCGTCTTCATCGTCGGCTGCGTCGACCGCAGCATGTGGAAGGACGGATAGGGATTGCGCAGGAACTCGGGCGAGAAGGGATTGAACATCCCCGGCGATGGCTGCGGGCTCTGATCGTTCATGGCGTGCCTCCCCCGGCAAATGACCGGCGTTCAGTTATTTTGGCAAGCCTATCCGAAACGAAGCGCGTCCGGCAAGGCGGCCATGCGCTCGATCACCGCCGCCGCGCCTGCGTCGCGGAGCAGGCCGGCGTCGCGGGCATGGTCGCGGTGACCGCCGCCGGTAAAGCCGATGGCCAGCATGCCGGCGGCCCGCGCCGCCTGGATGCCGAAGGGGCTGTCCTCTACCACCGCACAACGGGCCGGGTCGGCGCCCATGGCTGCGGCGGCGTGCAGGAACAGGTCCGGCGCCGGCTTGCCGCGGGCGACCATGGTGGCGGAGTAGAGCCGTCCCTCGAACAGGTCCAGCAGACCGGTCGTCCCGAGGGTGAGGCGCATCTTCGATATCTCGCCCGAGGAGGCGACGCAGGCGGGACGGGCGATGGCCGTGACAGCCGCCCGCACGCCGGCGATGGGCTTCACCTCGCGGGCCAGCACCTCGGCGGTGAGGCGGCGGATATCGGGCACGAAGCTGTCGGGCAGGCGGACGCCGTGGTCGCGCAGGGCGATCTCGGCGCAGCTCCCGAGCGACAGGCCGACAAAGGTCGACATCACCTGGTCGAGCGTCATGTCGAGGCCGTGACGCTTCAGATACCGGGCCAGCACGCGGTTCGCCGGCGGCTCCGAATCAACCAGCACGCCGTCGCAGTCGAAAATGACCATTTCCGGTTCAGCCATCGCGCCGCCAGTATCCTTCGCGTTCCAGCCAGCCGATCGCGTCGGCGAGCATCGCCTCGAGCGGCCATGCGGCCAGACCCAGCGCCGCCGCCGGAGCCTCGGCCACGGGCTTCAGCCGGCGCGCCAGCCGGACTCCCTCCAGTGAGGCTCGCGGCGGTTTCCCCGTGACGCGCGCCGCCGCCTCCATCGCCGCCGCCGAGATCCAGGCGAGCCCGTAGGGAATCGTCCGCGTCGGCATCGGACGACCGCTCAGCCGCTCCACGATGCGCAGCATCTCCGAAAGCATCAGATTGTAGCGGCCCAGCACATAGCGGACGCCGGTCTCGCCCCGCTCGGCGGCCAGCACGTGACCTTCCGCGGCCTCGCGCACGTCGATCAGGTTGACCTCGAAATCGAGGAAGGCCGGGTTCCGGCCCTGCAGGAACTCCAGCAGCATGCGCGTCGGCGGCGTGAGGTTGGCGTCGCCGGGACCGAGCGGCATGGTGGGCGCGACGGCGACGATCGGCGCGCCCTCGGCGATCCGTTGCAGCGCGAACCGTTCGGCGCGGTACTTGGCGCGGGTATAGGGGCCCGGCATCGCCGCCGCCGAAGCGCCATCCTTCACGTCGATGGCGTGCGTCGACGTCAGCACGATCCGGCTGGCCCCGGCCTCGATGGCCGCGTCGATGACCGTTTCCGCGCCACTGCGGTTGGCGCGGTCGAAGTCGCCCGACCCCCTGGCCCAGAGCGACGGGTCGCCGGCGACATGGAAGACCCGCTCCGCGCCCGCCACCGCCTCGGCCACCGCCGCGGCGTCGAGAATGGAGGCCCGGACATGTTCCACACCGGTCACTTCCTCCGCGAACGGTGCGGTATCCAGCACCCGGACCCGCCGCCCCCGCGCCTGCAGCGCCGCGACCAGATGCCGGCCGATGAAACCTGCGCCGCCGGTGACGAGGTCGATGCCGGTCATTTCTCCTCGCAGACCGCGAGGCCCTCATCGAAAGCTGAGCCGGCGAAATAGTGCCTTCCGACCTGGATGACCGATGTTGCGCCGGAAATGATCTCGCCGTCCGGATCGTCAAGGATCACGCGAATACCTGGTTGCGGGTCGAGACCGTGCAATTCGATCAGCCGAGTACCTGAACTGTCGTAGCCCCAAATACGCATCGAGTAGAGGCCGAAGTCGAAAACGTCCGGGTGCAACGCCACGAGCGCAGTGGCGTCTGGCGTAGACGAGATATTGTCCGGTGAACCAGCCAACATGGCGGTCTGAGTTAGCCACAGGTCCTGCTCGCCCCGAATCTCTTTATGGATATCCGAGCGAAAAACCGAAACGCGAGATGCGCGCGTTTCGGTGAGGAAAAACTGTCGTCGATCAAACTGCTTGTCCAACATGATCCCGTTCGGAAATGCCAGTCCCGAAAGGCGTTCCGTAATGATTCTCTTGTTCAGATCGACCTCGACCAACCGCCCACGTTCCTGACCGCGCGCTAGCTCGAGAAACCGCCGGAAGCCACCACAGTTCGCCCGATCCAGAGTGACGAGCGCCTTGTCGCCGCCATACCAATCGAGGTCGTTTGCCGGACACAATTTCGGGTGGCCAAAACTTCTAAGCGGCGAGAGAGCCCCGTCAGTGGAAACAGCGAACTCACGAATGACGGTGCCAGGCGCGCCGTTCCTTTCCTCTTCCTGAAGATAGCGATGGTCGATAACCAGCAACCGGTATTCTCCGTCCGGACGCTCGGCCAGCGCGATGCCGTGTGGACGCATGGGTTCGGGTTGTTCTCTGCCCAGCCGCCAAGCCTCCGCCGGGGCGGAGGCTTCCAGCGACGAAACCCTCACGCCGAACAAGCCCATCAATGCCTCTGGATCGTCGTCCTGATCGCCCCATCGGTCATGCACCGACAGGATCAGGGTGTTGCTGGGCGGATGGTGGACAAGGTCTTCGATGCCAGCCAACTTCTGCCCTGTTTCGTTGTCCACGACATTGACATGACGGCAGTCAAACACGTCGGCGTGCGCCGGCATGGCGATCAGGGCGAGCGCAATACCGAGCCACCTCACGGCACCCGCACCTCGTAGCCGAGCGCCTCGATCTCATCGGCCCAGTGGCTGTTCACCAGTTCGATCACCTCCGGCGGCATCCTGAATTCGTTCTTGCGATAGGACCGGATACCATCGAGATAGCGGCGGAAGTCATCAATCGATGTTTCGAAACCTTGCAGGCCCAGCCCGGCATAGGCCCGGCGCACCGTGTCGATCGGATCGGCGTCGAGTTCCTCGTAGCGGAGTTCGACGTAATTGCCCGCATCGAGACCGGCGCGGTCGGCGCGCAGGCGGCGCATCAGTTCCGGGAAGACCGTCAGCACCGTGCGGTCGATGTCGACATGGGCATGGTCCTGCAACGCCAGCTCGGGCAGCAGCCTGGCGTAGAAGTTCCGCATGGAAACGAAGATGTCGTAGGGATCGCGGACCATGTTGATGAACTTCGCGCCCGGAAACATGCGCGAAAGCTGCGCCACCCGCCCGGTGTAGACCGGGTTCTTGATCAACAGCCGCCGCCCCTTCTGCGCCAGGACGAGTTTGGCGTAGAGGTGGCGCACGCGCCGCTCCCACGCCGCGACCCTTTCCTCTTCGACGCCCTCGAAGAAAAGACCCGCATTCAGGTGGTCCTCGAAGCGGCGCGGGAAATAGAGCGCATGGTAGAAGGACAGCGTGGTCATGGAGGCGAGCGCGATCTCGTCCTCCTGCGGCGAATCCGGCGTCACCGCCACGTTGTCGATGGCGCGCCCCTTCGGCAGGGCCTTCTCCAGCAGCGGCCGGAACAGCCCGCCGATCAGCAGCAGGTCCCAGGGCAGGCCGGTGGCGATCGGCGGGACATAGGCGAAATCCCCCTTGGCCATGATGTTGTAGAGGTGCGTCGTCCCGCTGCGCCAGTGGCCGACGATGAAGACCGGCGGCGGATCGAGGCGCTTCGGCGCGGCGAGACCGGCGTAGACTCTTTCCAGCGCCGAGAACGGCAGCCGCCCGGCGACCGAGCCCGCGATGCCCGCCAGCCGCAACAGGCTTGCGCGGTCGACGCCGCCATTGGCCGTGAGCGCCCGGATCAGCGTCGATGGATCGGCCCCGGAGAGCGGATGGGCCAGGGTTCGTTTCGGCCGCGCCGTCATGACCCGCCTCAGTGCCTGACGGTCTCGGAGAACAGCTGGATCACGACCACCCCGGAGAGGATCAGCGCCATGCCGGCGATGGCCGGCGGGTCGAGCCGGTCGCCGTAGAGCACGAATCCGGCCACGGCGATCAGGACGATGCCGAGCCCGGACCAGACGGCGTAGAGCACGCCGATCGGGAACCGTTCGACCGAAAGCGAGAGCAGAAAGAAGGCCACGCCATAGCCCGCGACCACGATCAGCGACGGCCACAGACGCGTGAAGCCCTCGGTCGCCTTCAGCGCGCTGGTTCCCACGACCTCGCCCATGATCGCCCCCAGAAGATAGAGATAGTGCATGGCTTCGATCCTCGGACTTGGCGGGACGGCCCGCGCCGGGTTAGAGCAGGCGCGCGTTTAGCATGAAAGGCGATACAGATGGAAAAGGGCGCTTGCCACCCCTATCGCGGCACCTGGCCCGAAATTGCCGACGACGTCTTCCTGGCCCCGGGCAGCCAGGTCATCGGCGACGTGAAGATCGGCGCGCGGTCCAGCATCTGGTTCAACTGCGTCCTGCGCGGGGACGTGAACCATATCCGCATCGGCCAGCGCACCAATCTGCAGGACGGCACGGTGGTCCACGTCAATGGCGGCGGCAGCCCGACCGTCATCGGCGACGACGTCCTGGTCGGCCACAAGGTGATGCTGCACGGCTGCGAACTGCAGGACCGGTCCTTCGTCGGCATGAACTCCATCATCCTTGACGGCTGCGTCGTGGAATCGGGCGGCATGGTCGCCGCCGGCGCCTTCGTCACGCCGAACAAGATCGTCCGCAAGGGCGAACTCTGGGCCGGCTGGCCGGCCAAGTGCCTGCGGGAAATCACCGACGGCGACCGCAAGCTGATGGCGCGCGGCGCCCCGCACTATGCCGAACTGGCCGCCGAGTACCGGTCGCTTCAGAACTGACTGCCGGCGACAAGCGAAAGCGCCGCCGCGGCGGTGACCGGCCAGCGCAGACGCGGATACCAGTCCGGCCCCCAGCCCTGGCGCGCGAACAGGTGATCGATCACGGCCCACAGCACGAGACATCCGGCCAGGATCAGATAGCGGAGCTGCGGCGTGATCTGCGGCAGCAGGAGCACCAGCCAGGCCGCGACGGGCGGAACCATGGCCGCGATCAGGCGGAAGCTCCGCCAGGAATGGTCGCCGCCCGGAGCCAGCGCGAAGCCCCACTGGGCACCGCCGAGAAACGAAAGGATCACCGCCGCATAGACCGGCATCGAATAGCGCGCCCAGCCAAGATAGCCGCCTTCGGCCACATGGTTGGCGACAGCGCCGCCAACGAAGGGAACAAGGCCCAGAAGGGCCAGAATCAGGGCGATTCGGGGCATTGCGGGCTCCATGTCCGACCGCCGCGCAATCTAGCGGATCACCGGCCGTGCTCAACCCGGCGCCGGGCCGTACTCGATTGACCGACTTTCGGCGGGGGGGTACCCTGACCTCCGGCAAACATGAGGTGAAGCCATGCGTTCTCTGGTTCTCGCCCTGGCCCTTGCGGCCGGGATGGCGCCTGCCGCTGTAACCGCGTGCCCGTTCGGCAAGACCGCGGAGACGAAGACGCCGCAGACAGTGATGCAGGACACGAAGGATTCCGTCGAGTCCCAGGACAAGAAGGGCTGACCGGGTCCAGACACCTCAGATGAGCGCAATGAGAAAACTGCCGCACGCGTGGCGGCGGGCCAGATCGATACGTCCGAAAAGCCAGAAGCGGCCGCGGCGGATCATTCGCAATGTCATCTTCTTTCCGAAGATCGCGGCGACCAAGCTGAAGGAGCGCCGGGCGAACAAACGGGCCCGACTGCTCGCCGGAGAGGCCGCCGCCGAGGCGACCACGCCCACGACCGTCGTGCAGATGCCGCCGCAGCGGCAGTCGAACACGCGGCCGCGCTGGAGCCTGCCCGATTCCGGGCCGGTCTGCTCCGCCGGCAGCCTGGAGGTCTACATCACCCGCCACAGGGAGGCGATCCGCGCCGCCCAGGCGCTGCGCTACGCCGTCTTCTATGACGAGATGGGCGCCCGCCCCGACCCCGTGGCGCGTCGGCTCAGGCTCGACATGGACCGCTATGACGACATCTGCGACCACCTGATCGTCATGGACCGCAGCCTGGCCGACCAGGATCAGCTGGTCGGCGCCTACCGCCTGCTGCGCGGCTCGGTCGCCAAGCGCAATGGCGGCTTCTATTCGGCCGATGAATACGACCTGACGCCGTTGATGGAGCAGCCTGTCGAGAACCTGCTGGAACTGGGCCGCTCCTGCGTCGCCGCCAGCCATCGTTCCAAGGCCACGATCCAGCTGCTCTGGCGCGGCATCGCGGCCTATCTGGCCGAACACCGGCTGACCACCCTGTTCGGCTGCGCCAGCTTCCACGGCCGCGATCCGAAGGCCCATGCCGAGGCGCTCTCCTATCTGCACCACTTCCACGGCGCGCCGCCCGAGCGGTCGGTGCGCGCCCTCGACGAGCGCTATGTGGACATGGACATGGTCGACAAGGACGCGATCGACGCGCGCCGCGTCTGGAAGGCCATGCCGCCGCTGATCAAGGCCTATCTCCGGCTCGGCGGCGTGATCGGCGACGGCGCGGTGATCGACGACCAGTTCGGCACCATCGACGTCTTCGTCACCGTCGAGATGGACCGCGTCGGCTCGCGCTACTACGCCCATTTCGACAAGCGCACCGATGCGTAGAACTCACGGCCATTTCACCTCGGGCGGCAGCGACATCAGGATCGCCTCGGTGTTGCCGCCGGTCTTGAGGCCGAAGGTCGTACCCCGGTCGTAGATCAGGTTGAACTCCACGTAGCGGCCGCGGCGAATCAGCTGATGCTCGCGCTGCTCGGGCGTCCATTCGCGGTGGGCGTGGCGGCGCACCAGCTTCGGATAGATGTCCAGGAAGGCCTGGCCGACATCGCGGGTGAAGGCGAAGTCCCGCTCCCAGTCGCCGCTGTCAAGATGATCGTAGAAGATGCCGCCCACGCCCCGGGATTCGTTGCGGTGCTTGAGGAAGAAATACTCGTCGCACCACTTGCTGAAGCGGGGATAGTAGTCCGGATCGTGGGCGTCGCAGGCGGCGCGCAGCGCGCCGTGGAAATCGTCCGTGTCGGCGCGGTCGGGAAACATCGGCGTCAGGTCGGCGCCGCCGCCGAACCAGCCGAGCGAGGTGCGGATGTGGCGCGTGTTCATGTGCACCGCCGGCACCAGCGGCGACTGCATGTGCGCGACCAGCGAAATGCCCGAGGCCCAGAAATGCCCGCCCGATTCCTTCGCGCCCTGGATCTGGCCGACGAAGTCTTCCGAGAACCGGCCCTCCACCGTGGAGACGTTGACACCGACCTTCTCGAAGACCCGGCCGCGCATCACCGACATGACGCCGCCGCCGCCGCCCTCCCGGTCCCAGGCGGTGCGCTCGAAGCGGCCCGGCGCGCGGTCGGAAAGCGGCCCCTCGTGCTCGAGCTCGATGGCCTCGAATGCCGCGCAGATGCGGTCCCTCAGGTCCTCGAACCAGCTTCTCGCCGCGCGCTTGCGCTCCTCGTCGCTCATGGCCGCTCCCTTCCGCGGTGATTGCGCCGAATTCAATGCGGCAGCGGAGCGCCGCCCGTCAACCGCGCAGCCGCCGCCCGGCCGCGCCGAGCGCGAAGGCGGCGGCGGTGACCACGTTCAGCGACCGTGCTCCCGGGGCCATGGCGATCCGCAACCTGGCGTCGGCCGCCGCGTGCACCGCGGCGGGGGCCCCGGCGCTTTCCCGCCCCAGCAGCAGCGTGTCGTCGGCGGCGAAGGCGAAATCGTCGACGTCGGTCTCGGCGGCCGTGGTCAGCAATACCAGCCGTCCCGCCGGCCGGACGGCGAGAAACGAGTCCCACGAATCATGCAGCACGGGATCGATCAGGGCGGCGTAATCCATCGCCGCGCGGCGCAGTTCCCGCGCGCCGAGCGGGAAGGCGGTCGGCCGGATCACGTCCAGTCCGAGGCCGAGACAGGCGGCCAGACGGACGGCCGCACCGAGATTTTGCGGGATGTCGGGTTGGAACAGCGCCAGACGCACCTCGGAATCTCCCTTTGTTTCCACGCCTTTGAAAGCGCCCGAAAGGTTCTGCAAGACCGATGCGTCTCACTGTCGCAATATGCGCCGCCAACTGGACTTGGCGACACAAACCTGATTGTTAGGCGCGTTACTGGCGCGGGGGTCGCGAATCGACGCGGGTGAGATGCGCCAGTCTAATTGAATTCGGAGGGGTTGGAGCCCATGAGCGCAGGATCCCATGGCGAGGGCGAAGGTGGCCGTCGCGATTTCCTGATCATCTCTGCCGCCGCGTTCGGCGGCGTCGGCGCCGCGGCGATGGTGTGGCCGTTCGTCGACCAGATGAATCCGTCGGCCGACGTTCTGGCGCTGTCGACCACAGAGGTTGACCTGTCGGCCATCGAGCCGGGCCAGACCGTGACCATCACCTGGCAGAAGAAGCCTGTCTTCATCCGCCGCCGCACCGAGGAAGAGGTCGCGGCGGCGCGTGCGGTCGATCTGGGCGAACTGCCCGATCCGCAGACGGACGACGAGCGCGTCAAGGACGGCCATGCGGAATGGCTGGTCGTGCTGGCGGCCTGCACCCATCTGGGCTGCATCCCGAAGTCCGATCAGGGTGAGTACAGCGGCTGGTTCTGCCCCTGCCACGGGTCGCACTACGACACGTCGGGCCGCATCCGCAAGGGACCGGCGCCGCTGAACCTTCTGGTGCCGCCGTACCAGTTCGTCTCCGACACACAGATCCTGATCGGCTGAGGTTCCAGAAGATGTCCTTCCAGACCAACAACTCGGTGATCAAGTGGGTGGACGACCGCCTGCCGGTCTTCACGATGATGCATCATGCCTTCATCGAGCATCCCTATCCGCGGAACCTGAACGTCGCCTATCAGTTCGGCTCCATCCTGGGCGTCGTGCTGGTGGTGCAGATCCTGTCCGGCATCGTGCTGGCCATGCACTACACCCCGCATGTCGACCTCGCCTTCAGCTCCGTCGAACACATCATGCGCGACGTGAACTTCGGCTGGCTGCTGCGCTACATGCACGCCAACGGCGCCTCGATGTTCTTCATCGCCGTCTACCTCCACATCTTCCGCGGCCTCTACTACGGCTCCTACAAGGCGCCCCGCGAGATGATCTGGTTCATCGGCGTGGTCATCCTGCTGGTGATGATGGCGACCGCGTTCATGGGCTACGTGCTGCCCTGGGGCCAGATGTCCTTCTGGGGCGCGACCGTGATCACCAACCTGTTCAGCGCCCTGCCCGTGGTCGGCGAGCCGATCGTGAGCTGGCTGTGGGGCGGCTTCGCGGTCGACAACGCGACGCTCCAGCGCTTCTTCAGCCTGCACTACCTGCTGCCCTTCGTGATCTTCGGCCTGGTCTTCCTGCACCTGGTCGCCCTGCACCAGAAGAGCTCGACCAACCCGCTGGGCATCGAGATCAAGGGGCCGGCGGACTACATCTCCTTCCACCCCTACTTCACGGTGAAGGACGCCCTGGGCTTCGCGCTGTTCGGCCTGCTGTTCGCCTTCTTCATCTTCTTCGCGCCGAACTATCTGGGCCATCCGGACAACTACATCCCGGCCGACCGGCTCTCGACGCCGGCGCACATCGTGCCCGAATGGTACTTCCTGCCGTTCTACGCCATCCTGCGCGCCATTCCCGACAAGCTGATGGGCGTGATCGCCATGTTCGCGGCCATCGCGGTGCTGTTCGTGCTGCCCTGGCTGGATCGCTCCAAGGTGCGTTCGGCCGCCTTCCGGCCGCAGTACAAGCTGTTCTTCTGGATCTTCGTCCTGGACTGCATCGTGCTCGGTTATGCAGGCAGCCAGCCGCCCGAAGGCACCATGCTGGTCGTCGGCCAGCTGGCCACCGCGTACTACTTCATCCATTTCCTGATCATCATGCCGGTTCTCGGCTGGTTCGAACGGCCGAAGCCGCTGCCGACCTCGATCGCCGAGGCGGTTCTCGGATCCGGCAAGACCGCGTCGGCGGATGCCACAGCCGCGCCGAAGGAGAAAGCGTGACCATGGCTCATCCTGTTGTGAAAACGCTGGCGGCCGCGCTGCTCGCCGTCGGCCTCGGCACCGGTGCGGCCCAGGCCGCCGGGGAAGCCAAGCATCCCAAGGATGTCGAGTGGTCCCATTCCGGTCCCTTCGGCACCTATGACCGGCCCTCGGTGCAGCGGGGTCTGCAGGTCTACCAGCAGGTCTGCGCGTCCTGTCACGGCCTGCGCTTCGTGGCCTTCCGCAACCTGCAAGCCATCGGCTTCTCCGAGCCCCAGGTGAAGGCGATCGCCGCCGAGTACACCATCACCGACGGGCCGAACGACGCCGGCGACATGTTCGAACGGCCGGGCAAGGACTTCGATTATTTCCCGGAGCCGTTCCCGAACGACAAGGCCGCCGCCGCAGCCAATGGCGGCGTCGCACCGCCCGACCTCTCGCTGATGAGCAAGGCCCGGCCGAACGGTGACAACTACCTCTATTCGCTGCTCACCGGCTATGGCGAGAGCGAGACCGCCGGGGAGGAGCACGGCTGCTCCGCCACCAACTACTACAACCCCTACTTCTCCGGCGGCTGCATCGCCATGCCCCCGCCGCTGGCCGAGGGGCTGGTGGAATACGCCGACGGCACCGAGGCGACCACGGAGCAGATGGCCCACGACGTCACCGCCTTCCTCGCCTGGGCCGCCGAGCCCAAGATGGAGGAGCGCAAGCAGCTCGGCTGGAAGGTCATGCTGTTCCTGATCGTGCTGTCCGTGCTGCTCTACCTCGCCAAGCGCCAGATCTGGGGCCGCCTGCACTGACGCAGCGCACCGGCTTCCGTCCGGAAAGAAGGCCGTGGCGTTCGCCGCGGCCTTTTTTTTGAGTTAGCGTCAACCCATGGCCAGCGAGAGAAAAGCCGACGGCAGGCGCGCTTCCGGGTTCCGGCTGAGGCCCCCCGACGGCGGACCGGCGGCAGCGCCGCCAGCGGGTGACGAGGGACCGGCGGCGCGCGTCGGCGTCCTCGAACTCGCCGGGCGCTCCTGGACGATCCTGCTGCGTCACGCCGACATCTTCATCATGCTGATGTGGCGGCCCTTCGCGGTTTCCGTCGCGGCGGCCTATGGGGCCATCGAACTGAGCCCCTACGCGGGTCCGGGCCTCGCCGGCCTGTTGTTCACCATCGTCAGCATGATCGCGGTCGTGCCCGTCATCACCGCCTGGCACCGCATGGTGCTGATGGGCGCCGACAACCCGTCCGCGCGCGTGGTCTACCGGCTGGGCCGCGCCGAGTGGGCCTATCTCAAGGCGGCTGCGGTGCTCTATGGGCTGGGCTATGTCACCGGCCTGGCGGTCACCGCGATCTACGGGCCCCTGCTGGGCGGCCCGATCCTGTGGCTGGTCCAGGCCGGCTACGACCCGTGGGGTCTGCTGGCGGCCTGGGGGGCCCCGGCCGTGAACTGGCTCTGCATCGCCGTCATCCTCGGCTTCCTGGTGGCGCGCTTCTTTCTGGTGCTGCCGGCGCTCGCCATCGGCGGCGCCATGAGCTTCGCCGAATCGGCGGCGGCCACGCGCGGCAACGGCGCGCGCCTGGTCTGCGCCTTCATCCTGGCCAGCCTGCCCGCGGCAGCGCTGACGGCCGTCTTTGATCTGCCCGCGGCGGTCCTGGCCACGGAGCGTGCGGGCGACCAGAAGTTTCTCGACCTGATCCTCGCCATCCTGCCCCGCATCCTGCTCTACACCGTCGCGGTGGGCATCCTGTCGCTGGCCTATGAGCGGCTGGTCGGTGTACCCCGGCGGATGATGCGCTAGTATCCGCGCGGATCATTTGCTGGAGGGTGACTTGAGCCAGGACGAGGCAATCGTGGGGGTGATCGGGGGCAGCGGTCTCTACGGGATGGCAGGGCTGACCGACACCGAGTGGCGGCGGATCGAAAGTCCCTTCGGACAGCCGTCCGACGAGTTGCTCTTCGGGCGGCTGGGCGAGACGCAGCTTGTCTTTCTGCCGCGCCACGGACGCGGCCACCGCCTGGGTCCGAGCGGCATCAACTACCGCGCCAACATCGACGCGCTGAAGCGCGCCGGCTGCACCGATATCATCTCGGTATCGGCCTGCGGCTCCTTCCGCGAGGAACTGCCGCCGGGCTGCTTCGTCATCGTCGACCAGTTCATCGACCGCACCTTCGCCCGCGAGAAGAGCTTCTTCGGCAACGGCATGGTCGCCCACGTCTCCATGGCCGATCCCGTCTGCCCCCGCCTGGGGGACGCGCTGGAGGCCGCGGCGACGGAAAGCGACATCTTCCATGTGCGCGGCGGCACCTACCTCACCATGGAGGGGCCGCAGTTCTCCACCAGGGCGGAAAGTTTCCTTTACCGCGACTGGGGCTGCTCGGTCATCGGCATGACCAACATGCCCGAAGCCAAGCTCGCCCGGGAAGCGGAGATCTGCTACGCGACCGTCGCCATGGTCACCGACTTCGACTGCTGGCACGACGACCACGCCCATGTCGACGTCGAGGCGGTGCTGAAGGTGCTGCACGACAACGCCGAGAAGGCGCAGAAGCTCGTGGCCGCGACGGCGCCGAAGCTTGCGGGCCGCCGGGCAGTCTGCGCCGCCGGCTGCGACCGGGCGCTGGAAGTGGCCATGATCACCGCGCCGGAATCGCGGGAGCCCGATGTGATCGCCAACCTGGACGCGGTCGCCGGACGGGTGCTGCGTTGATGGCGCTGGACGATATCCGGGACCTGATCCGGACGATCCCCGACTATCCGAAGCCGGGCATCATGTTCCGCGACGTGACCACGCTGTGGGCGAATGCGCGCGGCTTCCGCACCGCCATCGACCGCCTGGTGCAGCCCTATGCGGGCGTGCGCATCGACAAGGTCGCCGGCATCGAGGCCCGCGGCTTCGTGCTGGGCGGCGCGGTGGCGCATCAGCTCTCGGTCGGCTTCGTGCCGGTGTGCAAGAAGGGCAAGCTGCCCTGGGACACCATCGCCGAACACTACGAGCTGGAATACGGCACCGACACGATCGAAATTCACACCGACGCCATCCGCGAAGGCGAGAACATCCTGATCGTCGACGATCTGCTGGCCACCGGCGGCACCGCCGCCGGTGCGGTGAATCTGGTCCGCAAGGCCGGCGGCACGGTCGTCGGCTGCTGCTTCATCGTCGATCTGCCCGATCTGGGCGGCAAGGCGAAGCTGCACGAGATGGGGCTGAGCGTGATGACGCTCTGCGAGTTCGAAGGCGACTGACGCGCGAGGGAGAAACGCCATGCTGCACGGCATCACCGGCATCGATCATCTGGTCATCGCGGTCGAGGATCTGGAGGGCGCGCGTGAGACCTGGGGCAGGCTCGGATTCACCCTGACGCCGCGCGGGCGGCACCGCGACATGGCTACGGGCAATTACTGCATCATGTTTCCGTCTGACTACGTGGAACTGATGGGCATCATCGACCCCGACCTGCCGGACCGCGGCCTGCGCGAGCGCATGGCGCGCAACGGCGAGGGGCTGGACCGGGTCGCCTTCGCGGTGCGCGACGCCGACGAGACCGCCGGCGCGCTGAAGGCCTCGGGCTATGACATCAGGGGGCCGGTCGACCTGCGACGCCCGCTGGAGCTGCCCGAGGGCGAGGTCGAGCCCCGCTTCCGGCTGATCCTGCTGCCCGACGGCGCGGCGCCGGTGATCAACGGTTTCATCTGCCACCACGACACGCCGGAGATCGTGCGCAGGCCCGAATGGCTTGAACATCCCAACGGCGTCCTCTCGATCGCCTCGCTGGTCGCCGTGGCAGAGAACCCGGCGGCCCTGGCGGCCACCTGGCAGAAGCTGCTGGGACCGGGCTGCACGGTGCTGACCGACGACACGCTGACGGTGCATACCGGGGACACGGCGATCATCTTCGTCACGCCCGATCACCTGTCGCTGATGTACCCGGCCGTCGCCGACGACGAATTCCCGCCGCCGCCGTTCATGGCCGCGGCGACCTTCCGCGTCGCCGACACGGCGGCCACGGCGAAGGTTCTGGACGACCGCGGCATGCCCTACCGGCTGGATCCCGGCGGCTCGATCCAGACCGAGCCCGCCGACACCAACGGCCTGCTGGTAGGCTTCGAAAGCTGAAGCGGCCCCGGAACCCGTCCGGGGCCGTCCAGGTTGCGTTACGGGCCGGCGACCATGCCGCCGTCGACAGGCAGGGCGACGCCCGTGACATAGGACGAACGGTCGGACAGCAGCCACAGCGCCGCTTCCGCGATCTCCTTCGGCTCGCCCAGCCGCTTCATCGAAGTCGAATCGCTCATCGCCTCCAGCGCGCGCGGATGATGGCCGGTCAGCGTGTCCAGCATGCGGGTCTTGATCGGACCCGGGCAGACGGCGTTCACGCGGATGCCCTTGCGCGCATATTCCATGGCCGCGGCCTTGGTCAGGCCCACCACGCCATGCTTGGAGGCGATATAGGCCGGCATGTACATCGAACCGGCGATGCCGGCGATGGAGGCCGTGTTGACGATGGCGCCCGGCTTCCCGGCCTTCAGCATGGCCCGGATCTCGGCGCGCATGCACAGGTAGACGCCGGTCTGGTTGACGCCGACGACGCGGTTGAAGTTGTCCAGCGTGCTTTCGTCCGTACGCCCCCAGTCGCCTTCGATGCCGGCGTTGTTGAAGGCGCCGTCGATCTTGCCGAAGGCGTCGATGGTCTGCCGGATCAGGCCGTCGGCTTCCTCCTCGCTGGCGACGTTGGCCGTGGTCGTGCGGACCTTGCCGCCCGACAGTTCGGCCGTTTCCTTCAGTCCGTCGGCGTTGAGGTCGGCGGCCAGCACCTGCGCGCCCTCATTGGCGAACAGCACCGCCGCCGCCTGTCCGATGCCGCCGGCTGCGCCGGTGACCAGCACCGCGCGTCCCTCTAGCAATCCCGCCATGATCTCCTCCCCTGTTCATGGTTCCGCGAATTGATAAGCTAGCGTACAAAATCCGGCAAACGCAAAGCGAACTGGGGAGGACTGCACCGTGCGCGGACTGAAGGACAACACCATCATCGTCACCGGGGGCGCCAGCGGCATCGGCCGCGCCATCAGCGCCCGTCTGGCCGAGGAGGGCGCACATGTCGCCATCTTCGACCTCAACGGCGACGGCGCCGAGGCGGTGGCGAAGGAAATCGGCAACGGCGCCAGGGGCTTCGCCCTCGACATCGCTGACCACGACGCGGTCGTCGCCGCCGTCGACCGGGTCGAGCGGGAGATGGCGCCTGTCGACGGGCTGGTGAACAACGCCGGCTGGGACAGGATGGTGCCCTTCCTGAAATCCGACCCGGCACTGTGGAAGAAGATCGTCGACATCAACCTGTTCGGCCCCGTCAACGTCACCCACGCGGTGCTGTCGAAGATGGCGGAGCGCGGCCGGGGCCGTATCGTCTCGCTGGCCTCGGACGCCGGCCGGGTCGGCTCGACGGGCGAGGGCGTCTATTCCTACTGCAAGGGCGGGGTCATCGCCTTCATGAAGACGCTGGCCCGCGAGCACGCGCGCCAGGGCATCACCTGCAACACCGTCTGCCCCGGCCCGACCGAGACGCCGCTGTTCGCCGGCTTCGACCCGGAGGGCAAGATCAAGACGGCGCTGGAGCGTTCGATCCCGCTGCGCCGCCTGGGTCAGCCGGAGGACTATCCGGGCATGGTCTGCTTCCTGCTGTCGGACGACGCCGCCTTCATCACCGGCCAGGTGATCAGCGTCTCCGGCGGCCTGACGATGAACGGGTAGATTTTTCGCCGCCGCCCCGGTCTTGCTCCGGCGGCCCGGCGAATCCATAGGACCGGGTCCCGGGATCAAGCCCCGGGACACCCGCCCCCGACTGGCGGCACGAACAAGGGAAGGACTCCGCACATGGAATTCCAGGACATCATCTACGAGGTCGAGAACCACACCGCGACCATCACCATCAACCGCCCCGAGGTCTACAACGCCTTCCGCTACCGCACGGTGGTGGAGCTGATCGAGGCCCTCTACGACGCCGGCTACGACAAGGACATCGGCTCCATCGTGCTGACCGGCGCGGGCGAGAAGGCCTTCTGCACCGGCGGCGACCAGAAGAACCATGACGGCCAGTACCAGGGCGGCAACCGCGGCACGGTCGGCATGCCGGTCGAGCAGCTTCACGCCGCCATCCGCGATATGCCCAAGCCGGTGATCGCCAAGGTGCGCGGCTACGCCATCGGCGGCGGTAACGTGCTGGCGACGCTCTGCGACCTGACGCTCGCCGCCGACACGGCGATCTTCGGCCAGGTCGGTCCGAAGATGGGCTCGGTCGATCCGGGCTACGGCACCGCCCTGCTGGCGCGGTGCGTGGGCGAGAAGAAGGCGCGCGAGATCTGGTATCTCTGCCGCCGCTACTCGGCGCAGGAGGCCTGCGACATGGGTCTGGTCAACAAGGTCGTGCCGGCCGCAGAGCTGGATGCGGAAGTCCGCCGGTGGTGCGACGAGATCAACGAGAAGAGCCCGACCGCGATCGCTCTGGCCAAGACCTCCTTCAACGCCGATTCCGAGAACATCAAGGGCATCGGCGGCCTCGCCTTCCAGGCGCTGCGCCTCTACTACGGCACCGAGGAGTCCAAGGAGGGCGTCACGGCGCTGAACGAGAAGCGCAAGCCCGACTTCCGCAAGCACGTGAAGTAGAGGCGCGCAATCGACCGTCGCCGCCCGGTTCATCCGGGCGGCCCGTTCCGCTTACCGCGCCGGCCGCTCCCGCTTGAGCAGCAGCGCCGCTACCAGGCCGACGCCCGTCGCGCCCAGCATGATCAGCATGAGTGTCAGCGGCGCGTCCGCCCGGGTCAGCAGCACGCCGGTCATGAGGGTGAGCGCGGCGCCGACGGCCACGGTCAGCGCGCCGGTCATGCCGGCGGCCGTGCCGGCCAAGTCGGGGCGGATGGACATGATGCCGGAATGGGCGCTGGGCATGGTCAGCCCGTTGCCGATGCCGACGAAGATCATCGCGCCGAAATAGGTCCAGAGGCTGAGATGCCCGCCCAGCAGGATGGCGGCGCCCAGCCCCAGACCGGCGAAGGCGACGATCCGGCCGGCCAGCATCATCTGCACGATCCCCACCCGCCGCGTCAGCCGGGTGGACAGGAAACTGCCCAGTATGAAGCCGGCCGTGATGGAGCCGATGAGGACGCCCAGCATGGCCGAGGAGATGCCGAAGCTTTCGGCGGCCACCAGCGGCGCCCCGGCGATGAAGATGTAGAAGCCCGCCGTCGACGTGGTCATGCAGGCCAGGAAACCCCAGAAACGCGGGATCCTGAGCAGCGTGGCGTAGCCGTGCCGGACACTCTCCCCCCCTTTGACGTGGGTTTCCCCCATGTCGGCAAAGGCCAGCGCCGCCATCGCCAGGCCGGCGGCGGCGTAGAACCAGAAGTTCGCGCGCCAGCCGAAGGCCGTGTCGAGCACGCCGCCCAGCACCGGCCCCAGCATCGGCGACAGCGCCATCGCCATGGTGACGTAGCTGATGCGGGTCGCGGCGTCCTGCGCCGTGGTGGTGTCGCGCACGCTGGCCATGGAGAGCGCGAGGCAGGCGATCACCGCGCCCTGCAGCATGCGGAAGGCGAGGAAGGTCTCGATGTCGTCCGACAGGGCGCAGCCCACCGAGGCGGCGGCGAAGATGCCCAGCGCGCCGAGCACCACGGGCCGCCGTCCGATCCGGTCGGAAAGCGGGCCGGCGACGAGCTGCACGATCGTGGTGACCGCCAGATAGCCGCCCACCGCGAGGCTCATGGTGGCGTAGTCGGTCGCGAACGCCTCGGCCATGTGCGCCAGCGCCGGCAGGAACAGGTTCAGCGACGAGACCGCCGTGGCGGTCAGCAGGATCAGCGTGATCAGGTGCGGTGGCGAACTCGCGGGGCGCATGGACTCCGGTCTTGAAAAAGAGGCCGCGGAAACACCGCGTCATCCCCGCCTTGTGCGGGGATCCGGTATCCGTGGGCAATCATGGATCGCGGCGCCGCCAAGCGAATAGGCCAGGTCGCGCCAGTCGGGATTCGAAGCTTCTATTGTCTTCAGTTTCCACGCCCGCGGCCACCTCTTGATACGCTTTTCCCGCCGTATTGCCATGTTCGGATCGTCGTGGCGCTCGTACCAGACGAGGTGCCGGAGGCCATAGCGTTCGCTGAAGCTGCCCGCCGTGCCGGCGCGGTGCTGTTCCATGCGCCGCACGAGGTCGTTCGTCATCCCGACATAGAACGTCCCGTTCCGGTGGTCGGTGAGGATGTAGACGAGGCGGTCCCGAGCCATCAGTGGATGCTGCGTCGGCCTGAGAATCCGCACAAGTCCGGAAAGGCCCGCCTACTCATTGTCATCCCCGCCTTGTGCGGGGATCCGGGCTGGCCGTGAGCGCGTTCTGATGCGTTCGCGCCTTGCCTCGGCCAGAGCAACCGGATGCCCGCACGCAGGCGGGCATGACCAGCGGTGTATGCTGTCGTTTAGCGACTCGCTTCACCCTTCCGAGAACACCAGCGCCAGTCGGCAGCGGATCTCGCGGAAGCGGACGCGCTCGGGGCCGGCGGCGCGCTCGACATAGACGGCCAGTTCCGGCAGGCCGTCCAGCAGGTCCTCGAAGCGGTCGTCGGGCAGGTGGAAGCTGAAGGCCGCGCCCTTGCCCCCGGCGCGGCGCTGGTCGGCGATGCGGCCCTCGACGCGGGAGATGCAGTCGCGGATGCGGGACATGGCGTCCCCCGGCTCCAGCGCGGTGACGCAATCGATGCGGTGGATCACCTACCGCTTCCGGCTCTTGACCGAGGGCCTGGCGCCGGGGCGGCCGGATTTCGTGCGGCCGCGGCTGTAGCGGCCCGACTTGCCGTCCTTTGCCCCGCCCTTGCCCTTCGTCGCGCCGGGAGCGTAGGAGGCCATGGCCTCCGCCAGCCCCTTCGGCCGCGCCATCGGGTCGGCGGCGATCTCCAGCTCTGCGGCCTCCAGGTGCTTGATCTGGTCGCGCAGCTTCGCCGCCTCCTCGAACTCCAGGTCGGCGGCGGCTTCGCGCATGCGCTTCTCCAGGTCGGCGATCACCGCCTTCAGGTCCTTGCCCGTCAGGATCGGCGTGTCGTCGTCGATCTCCACGGTCAGGGAATCGCGGGCGTAGACGCTCTGCATCACGTCGGAGATGTTCTTGCGGATCGACTGCGGCGTGATGCCGTGCTTCTCGTTGTAGGCGATCTGCTTGTTGCGGCGGCGCTCGGTCTCGTCCAGCGCCCGGGTCAGGCTGTTGGTCATCTTGTCGGCGTAGAGGATGACGCGGCCGTCGACATTGCGCGCCGCGCGGCCGATGGTCTGCACCAGCGAGGTCTCGGAGCGCAGGAAACCCTCCTTGTCCGCATCCAGGATGGCGACGAGGCCGCATTCGGGGATGTCCAGTCCCTCCCGCAGCAGGTTGATGCCGACCAGCACGTCGAAGACGCCGAGGCGGAGGTCGCGGATGATCTCGATCCGCTCCAGCGTGTCGATGTCGGAGTGGAGATAGCGCACCTTCACGCCGTTCTCGTGCAGATACTCGGTCAGATCCTCGGCCATCTTCTTGGTCAGGGTGGTGACGAGGACGCGCTGGCCCTTGGCCGCGCATTCGCGGGCCTCCGCCATCAGGTCGTCGACCTGGTCGGCGACGGGACGGACGAAGGTCGGCGGGTCGACCAGGCCGGTCGGGCGGATGACCTGCTCGACGATGACGCCCTCGGTGCGCTCCAGCTCCCACGCGCCGGGCGTCGCCGAGACATAGAGCGTCTGCGGGCGCATGGCGTTCCACTCGTCGAACTTCAGCGGCCGGTTGTCGACGCAGGACGGCAGGCGGAAGCCGAATTCCGACAGCGTCCACTTGCGGCGGAAGTCGCCGCGGAACATGCCGCCGATCTGCGGCACGGTGACGTGGCTCTCGTCGACGATCAGCAGCGCGTTCTCCGGCAGGTACTCGAACAGCGTCGGCGGCGGCGCCCCGGGCGGGCGGCCGGTGAGATAGCGCGAATAGTTCTCGATGCCGGGACAGGAGCCGGTGGCCTGCATCATCTCCAGGTCGAACATGGTGCGCTGCTCCAGGCGCTGCGCCTCCAGCAGCTTGCCTTCGCCGTGGAGCTGCTCCAGCCGCACCTTCAGCTCCGCCTGGATGTGTTTGGCCGCCTGCTGCAGCGTCGGCCGGGGCGTGACGTAGTGGCTGTTGGCGTAGAGCTTGATGTCGTCGAGGGCCTGCGATTTCGAACCCGTCAGCGGATCGAACTCGACGATCTCCTCGATCTCGTCGCCGAACAGGCTGAACCGCCAGGCCCGGTCCTCCAGATGGCTGGGATGGACCTCGACCGTGTCGCCGCGCACCCGGAAGGCGCCGCGCTGGAAAGCGGCGTCGTTGCGCCGGTACTGCAGTTCGACCAGCCGCTGCAGCAGGGCGCGCTGGTCGATGCGCTGGCCCCGCTTCAGCGTCATGGTCATGTCGGAATAGGTCTCGACCGAGCCGATGCCGTAGATGCAGGAGACCGAGGCCACGACGATGACATCGTCGCGCTCCAGCAGCGCCCGCGTCGCGGCGTGGCGCATGCGGTCGATCTGCTCGTTGATGGAGGCGTCCTTCTCGATATAGGTGTCCGTGCGCGGGACATAGGCCTCCGGCTGGTAGTAGTCGTAATAGCTGACGAAATACTCCACCGCGTTCTCGGGGAAGAACGACTTCATCTCGCCGTAGAGCTGCGCCGCCAGGGTCTTGTTGGGCGCGAGCACCAGCGCCGGCCGCTGCACCTCCTGGATGACATGAGCGACGGAGAAGGTCTTGCCCGAACCGGTGACGCCCAGCAGCACCTGGTCGCGGTCGCCGTTGCGGGCGCCGGCGACGAGCTCGGCGATGGCCTGGGGCTGGTCGCCAGCGGGCTCGTAGTCCGAGGCGATCTGCAGCCGCCGCCCGCCCTCGCTCTTCTCGGGCCGTTCCGGCCGCTCCGGCAGCCAGACGGGGGCCTCCGCCTCCTGCAGCGCGCGCTGGAAGGAACTGTCGATCTGTCCGAGGGAGGTCGCCATGGGGGCCAATATGCGTCAGCGGTGGGCGTTCGAAAAGGGCCGCCGGACGACTTCTGTTCCCCGTGGCGGTCTGCTCGATCGAAAGTTGGAACGATCCCCCGCCCCGGCCCTCCCCCTTGGCCAAGGGGGAGGGTGGACCCGCGCAAGCGGGCCGGGAGGGGGCTTTTCAAACTGCCGGCCGACCTTTGCCCTTGTCGCATGCCGTTGCGCGAGGGCACACTCCGCCGCCATGCAGGCGGGGTGGGCGGAGACGGACTGGGACGTGCTGGTGGCGGGCGGCGGCAATGCCGCGCTGTGCGCCGCCATCACCGCTGCGGAACGCGGCGCGAAGGTCCTGATCGTGGAGAGCGCGCCGCGAGACTGGCGCGGCGGCAACAGCCGCCACACCCGCAATTTCCGCTGCATGCATGAAGGCCCGCTGGGGCCGCTCACCGGCGCCTATTCCGAAGACGAGTATTTCGACGACCTGCTCAGGGTCACCAAGGGCCGCACGGACGAGGACCTGGCGCGCATGACCATCCGCGCCTCGGAAGCCTGCCTGACCTGGATGCAGGACCACGGCGTCCGCTTTCAGCCCTCGCTGTCCGGCACGCTGTCGCTCAGCCGCACCAACGCCTTCTTCCTGGGCGGCGGCAAGGCGCTGCTCAACGCCTATTACCGCACGGCGGAGGCGCTGGGCGTGACCGCGGTCTACGACGCCGAGGCCGTCCATCTGGATCTGGAGGACGGCTTCTTCGCCGGGGCCGAGATCCGCGCCGGCGGCGAAACGCATCGGGTGAAGTCGAAGACGCTGATCGCCGCCTCGGGCGGTTTCCAGGGCGACATCGACTGGCTGACCCGCGCCTGGGGGCCGGCGGCGGAGAACTTCCTGATCCGCGGCACGCCCTACAACCGCGGCGTGGTGCTGGCCGATCTGCTGGACCAGGGCGCGGAACCCGTGGGCGACCCGACCCAGTGTCACGCCGTCGCCATCGACGGCCGGGCGCCGAAGTTCGACGGCGGCATTGTCACCCGCCTCGACTGCGTGCCCTTCTCCATCGTCGTGAACCGCGACGCCGAGCGCTTCCACGACGAGGGCGAGGACGTCTGGCCGAAACGCTACGCCATCTGGGGGCGGCTGGTGGCGGCGCAGCCCGGCCAGGTGGCCTACGCCATCATCGACCGGAAGAGCCGGGAGCTGTTCATGCCCTCGGTCTATCCGCCGATCGAGGCCGGATCCATCGCCGAAATGGCCGGCAAGCTGGAACTCGACGCAGCGCGGCTGGAAGCGACGGTGGCGGACTTCAACGCCGCCTGCCGCGGCGGCCGCGCCTTCATGCCGACGGAGCTGGACGGGCTGGCGACCGAAGGGCTTGAGCCGCCCAAGACCAATTGGGCCCGGCCCATCGCCGAGCCGCCCTTCCATGCCTGGCCGCTCCGGCCCGGCGTCACCTTCACCTATCTGGGGCTGAAGGTGGACGACCGCGCGCGCATGCAGACGGCCGGCGGCGGCGCGGCGGCCAATGTCTGGGCCGCCGGCGAGGTGATGGCGGGCAACATCCTGGGGGAGGGCTATCTGGCGGGCATCGGCATGACCATCGGCACCGTCTTCGGGCGCATCGCGGGCGAGGAGGCGGCGAAGCATGTCCGCAACTGACGCGATACCGGGCAGCGACGCGGCGCGGGCCGAGGCGCGGCGCGCGCTGGAGATCTGCAACGCCTGCCGCTACTGCGAGGGCTATTGCGCCGTCTTCCCGGCCATGACCCGGCGGCGCGCCTTCGCCGACGGCGACCTCGATCACCTGGCGAACCTCTGCCACAACTGCCGCGGCTGCTACCATGCCTGCCAGTACGCGCCGCCGCACGAATTCGCCCTGAACCTGCCGCGCGCCCTGGCCGATGTGCGCCAGCAGAGCTGGGCCGACTACGCCTGGCCGGGCTTCCTGGCGCGCGCCTTCCGCGACCGCGGCGCGGGGCTCGCGGTGCTCCTCGTTCTGGCGGTGGCGGCGATGTTCTGGCTCGCCGGCGCGGTGTCGGGCAGTGGCGGCGGCTTCTACGCCCTCATCCCCCACGGCGCCATGGTCGCGGTCTTCGCGCCGGTCTTCCTGTTCGCGCTGCTCGCCATGGCGGTGGGCGGCGCCCGCTACTGGCGCGCGACCCGGGATCTCGGCGCGGCCCCGGCGCACGGGCTGCACCATGCCATGACGCTCACCAACCTGAAGGGCGGCGCGGCGGAAGGCTGCAATTTCGAGGACGGCGACCGTTTCAGCCAGGCGCGCCGCCACTTCCACCAGGCGACGCTCTGGGGTTTCCTGCTCTGCTTCGCCGCGACCGCCGCCGGCACGGTGCTGCATTACGGTTTCGGCGCTCCCGCACCCTATGACCTGGTCAGCCTGCCGAAGCTGTTCGGCGTGCCGGGCGGGATCCTGCTGGTGATCGGAGCCGGCGGCCTGCTCTGGCTGAAGCGCCGCGCCGACCCCGCACTCGGCGTCAGCCGGGGCGCAGGCGGCGAGAGCGCCTTCACCGTGCTGCTCTTCCTGACCGGGCTCACGGGCCTCGCGCTCTACGCGCTCCGCCAGACACCGGCCATGCCGGCCCTGCTGATCCTGCATCTCGGCGCGGTGCTGGCGCTGTTCCTCGCCCTGCCCTACACCAAGATGGTCCACGGTCTCTACCGGACGCTGGCGCTGATCCGCGACGAGGGCGAGAAACGGAAGACGAAGCCATGACCGGACGTCTGGTGCTGGTCGCCGGCCCGTCGGGCGTCGGCAAGGACAGCCTGCTGGACGGCGCGAAAGAGGCGCTGGCCGGCGACTCCGGATATCTGTTCCTGCGCCGTTACATCACCCGCCCCGCCGAGGCCGGCGGCGAAGATCACAACGAGATCTCCGAGACAGCCTTCGAGGAACGCCGCGCCGCCGGCGACTTCCCGCTCTGGTGGGACGCGCACGGACTGCGCTACGGCCTGCCGGATTTCTCGGGTGAGCTGATGGCGGGCCGGACGGTGATCGCCAACGTCTCCCGCGGCGTGATCGGCGATGCGCGGCGGAAGTTCGGCGCGGTCACCGCGATCCACGTCACCGCGCCGGCCGACAAGCTGCGCCAGCGCCTGCTGGAACGCGGCCGCGAAACGGAAGCAGAGATCGAACGCCGCCTCGCCCGCGCCGCCGCGCCGGGCCCCGGCGGCTCGGGAGTGATCGAATTCTCCAACGAGGGACCGCTGGACGCGGAGATCGAACGCTTCACGGCGATCATCCGCGGCGAAGGAGGACTGCCATGAAGATCCGCGACGCCGAGATCATCCCGCTGAAGATCCCCTTCACCGACGGCAGCGCCGGCACAGGCCTGATGCCGCAGCAGTGGACGCATCTGGACGTGGCGCTGCTGAAGCTGACCACCGAGGACGGCGTGGTCGGCTGGGGCGACGGCTTCGCCTATCATTGCGCCGGGGCGACCATCGCGGCGTTGCGCGACATGGTCCTGCCGCTGGTCATCGGCGCGGAAATCGGCGACATCCCGGCCTTCAACCGCACCCTGCAGCGGCGTCTGCACCTGCACGGCCGTTATGGCATCACCATTTTCGCCATTTCCGCGGTCGACATCGCGCTCTGGGACATTGCGGCGAAGGAGAAGGGTGTGTCCCTGGCCACGCTGCTCGGCGGACGAGTGCGCGAGACGATCCCCGCCTATGCCAGCCTGGTCCGCTACGGCGACCCGGGCCAGGTGCGCGAATACACGGCGGAGACCGTCGGCCGCGGCTACGAAACGGTGAAGCTGCACGAGATCGCACTGCCCTGCATCGAGGCCGGCGTCGACGCCGCCCGGCCAGGCGTGAAGGTGACGACCGACGTCAACTGCAACTGGACGCTCGAGGAGGCGCGGGCGCTGATGCCGGAAATGCGCCGCCTCGGCCTCTACTGGGTCGAGGAGCCGGTCTTCCCGCCCGACGACGCCGAGACGCTGGGCGCGCTGCAGTTGGCCTTCGGCGTCTCCATTGCCAGCGGCGAAAACGCCTGCACCCTGGTCGAGTTCCGCCGCACCCTGCCGAAGATCGACTACGTGCAGCCGAGCGTGATCAAGGTCGGAGGCATCACCGAGATGGCGGACATCTGCGACGCAGCAGCGGCGCTCGGCAGGACGGTCATGCCGCACTCGCCCTATTTCGGGCCCGGCTACTGGGCGACCGCGCAGGTGATGGCGGCGAAACGGAGCGCCGGCCTGTTCGAGCATTTCTGGATCAGGCCGGAAGCCTATCCCGACCCGGCGATCCCGCTGCCCGAGCAGGGCATGATCGCCGTCCCCGACCGGCCCGGCATCGGCTTCGAGCCCGACCCGGAAGTGCTTGAGAGCTATCGGGCGGATCGATGGGGCCCGGTCCGCCCGATCAGCCGCTGTCCTCCTCTGCGTCATGCCCGCCCCCGTGCGGGCATCCGGTCAGGGGCTGGCGGCGAAGCCGCTCCGGACCCCCGCACTGGGCGGGGGTGACAGCCTGAGTGGAAGGCTATGCCATCAAGCATCCTGCCAGGCCAGAAGGCGGCTTCGACCTTCCGCCGGACGCCCCGCAGCCTCAGTCGCAATCCAGCTCGCTCTTCACGCGGACGCGGCCGGACCGGTCGGGAAACTTCTCGAACAGGGCCGTGATCATGTCATCGAGGACGACATCGAGCCTCCCGCAGGAGCCGCGGGCCGTGACCCGGCCCTCATATACGCGGGCCTCGTCCTCCTCCCGCGCAGTGTCGTGGATGTATACCATCAGCGCGCTGCCATAGGTCGTCACGCTGATCGGCACCCATTCGTATCCGATGATGCCGTGAACCGGGGCAAGGCGGACCTTGCCCCCGGAGGAGATGCGGGTATAGCCGACGATGCCGAAGACCGGCTGGGACAGCTCGCGGATCGTGGTCTCGCCCTCGCCCATCCGGTAGTCGACCGCGGCGACATAGCGCGGCTCGGCGGCGTTGGGGACGACGACAAAGCCCCGCTCGCGGAACTCCGCGGCCATACGATCCTTCGCGCGCCGGAAGATCAGGGAGCGGGCAATGTCCTCGCTGGCGCCGATGACGGCCACGGTCGCGCCGGCAGCGCGGCCTTCGGGCAGATCGCTGATCGAGGTGACCTGGGTATCGAGCACCCGGGCGCAGCCCATGAGCAGGACAAGTCCCGCCACAGCCGCCAGGAGGTTGGATGGACGCATGGAGAAACCTGCCTTCCCTTGACGCCGGGCGCACGCCGTACCCGATAGATGCGTGCTCCCCGCCGGGCTTCAAGCGGCTCCGCTCCGGCTTGCCGCTCCCGCGCCTTTGGGCCTACAGTCCGCCGCAACGGAAGACATGGCTTTTGCGGGGAGAGAAACCATGAAGCAGATCGGTCATTTCATCGGCGGCGAACACGTCGCCGGCGCGTCGGGCAATACCTATCCCGTCTACAATCCGACCCTGGGCGAGCAGACCAAGGAGGTCGCACTGGCCTCGACCGCGGAGATGGAGAAGGCCGTGGCCACCGCCCAGGCCGCCTTCCCCGCATGGGCGGCCACGTCGCCGATGCAGCGCGCGCGGGTGATGTTCCGCTACAAGGAGCTGATCGAGAAGAACATGGACGAGCTGGCCGAGCTCGTCTCCCAGGAGCATGGCAAGACCGTGCCCGACGCGAAGGGCTCGGTGCAGCGCGGCCTGGAAGTGGTCGAGTTCGCCTGCGGCATTCCGCATCTGCTGAAGGGCGAGTATTCCGACGCGGTCGGCACCGGCATCGACCTCTATTCCATGCGCCAGCCGCTGGGCGTGGTCGCCGGCATCACGCCGTTCAACTTCCCGGCCATGGTGCCGATGTGGATGTATTCCATCGCCATCGCCTGCGGAAACACCTTCATCCTGAAGCCTTCGGAGAAGGATCCGAGCTGTCCCATGCGGCTGGCGGAACTGATGATGGAAGCGGGCGCGCCGGCCGGCGTGATGAACGTGGTCAACGGCGACAAGGTGGCGGTCGACGCCATCCTCGACGACCCGCGCATCCAGGCGGTGAGCTTCGTCGGCTCGACGCCGATCGCGCAGTACATCTATTCCCGCTCCGCCGCCGCCGGCAAGCGCTGCCAGGCCATGGGCGGGGCGAAGAACCACATGATCGTCATGCCAGACGCGGACATGGAGCAGGCCTCCGACGCGCTGATCGGCTCGGCCTACGGCTCCGCCGGCGAACGCTGCATGGCGATCTCGGTGGCCGTTCCGGTGGGCGAGGACACCGCCGACCGCCTGATCGAGAGCCTGAGGCCGAAGGTGGAGAGCCTGAAGGTCGGCCCCTCCAGCGATCCGGACGCGCATTTCGGCCCGCTGGTCACCGCCGAGCACCTGGCCAAGGTGAAGTCCTATGTCGACCTGGGTGTCGAGGAAGGCGCGGAACTGGTCGTCGACGGCCGCGACTTCCGGATGCAGGGCTACGAGAACGGCTACTTCATGGGCGGCTGCCTGTTCGACCGCGTGAAACCCGACATGCGCATCTACAAGGAGGAGATCTTCGGTCCCGTCCTGTCGGTGGTCCGGGCCCACGACTTCGAGGAAGCGGTCAAGCTGCCGTCCGACCACGAGTTCGGCAACGGCGTCTCCATCTTCACCCACAATGGCGACGCGGCGCGCGAGTTCGCACGCAAGGTCCAGGTGGGCATGGTCGGCGTCAACGTGCCGATCCCGGTGCCGCTCAGCTTCCACACCTTCGGCGGCTGGAAGAACTCGGCCTTCGGCGACACCAACCAGCATGGACCGGAGGGCGTCCGGTTCTACACCAAGATCAAGACGGTGACCTCGCGCTGGCCGGGCGGCGTCAAGATCGGTCCGGACTTCACCATCCCGACCATCAAGTCCTGAGCCTTCGGGACTACCAGGGCAGTTCCTGACCCTGGTAGTCCCAGAAGCGCCCGGACTGGTCCTGGCGCAGGTTGTCGATGACGCCGGCGAGACCGCGGGCGCTGTCCTCGGGCGTCACCGCCGCGCCGGGCCCGCCCATGTCGGTGGCGACCCAGCCCGGATGCAGCGGCACGACCTTGACGCCCTGACTGTGCAGGCCGTTGTGCAGCGCCTTGGCGACCTGATTCACCGCCGCCTTCGAGGTGCGGTAGACGATCTTCTCCGACGAGGCGTTCTGATCGATCGAGCCCATGCGGCTGGAGATGATGGCGACGGTCTTCCCCGCGCTCGCAGTGATGTTGCCGACCAGCGCCTCGGTGATGCGGAACGGCGCGAAGACGTTGATCCGCATGGTCTCGGCCCAGTCGTCCTGATTGAGGTTGCTCA
Source organism: Minwuia thermotolerans (assembly GCF_002924445.1). NCBI lineage: Bacteria > Pseudomonadati > Pseudomonadota > Alphaproteobacteria > Minwuiales > Minwuiaceae > Minwuia > Minwuia thermotolerans. The sequence continues at coordinate 13,753 of NZ_PIGG01000034.1, read as the reverse complement.
GCGTCTGCGGCCCCTTGCCGCCGATCACGCCGGCATTGTTGATCAGCACGTCGATCGGCCGGTCGCCGAGGTCCGCCGCCAGCCGGTCGATCTGGTTCTGGTCGGTGACCTCCAGTTCGAAGGCCTCGGCGCCGCGTTCGACCAGGTCGGCGAGATCGCCGGTGTCGCGCGCGGTCGCCAGCACCGTCTCGCCCTTGTCCAGATAGTGTTCCGCCAGCGCCCGGCCGATGCCCCGGCCCGCGCCGGTGATGAGGATGGTGCGGCTCATGTCCTTGCCTCCCGTGTCTCGGTCTTCAGCAGTCGCCGGTAGAGCGGCGTCAGCAGCGCCGGCAGGGTGTACATGGGAAGCTGACCGACGGCGAAAAACATCGCCGTGTCGGGATCGGCCTTGTCGGAGAGCGTGACCAGCACCAGCCCCATGTTGCAGTTGCCGCTCATCAGCCCGATCGACAGCGCCGTGCGCCGGCCCAGGCGCCAGAACGCCGCCGCGCCGGCGACCTGCAGGCCGATGTTGAACAGATAGGCCAGCAGGCAGGCGAGGATGACGTGGCGCGGCTGGGCCAGCGCCATCTCGGTGACGCCGTCGAAGACGCCGACGACGAACAGAAGCATCGACAGCACCGCCGCCCCGTCCAGATGGACGCTGGCGCGCGACAGCCGCTCCGGCCCCAGCAGCCAGCGGCCGATCCAGGCGGCCACGAAGGCCAGCGCGACCAGGCCTGCCAGGCGCAGCATGAAAAGTCCGAGCGAGATATCGAGATGCAGGTCCAGCAGGTTCAGCGCCATGGGCGGCAGCACCAGCGGCGTCAGCCACATGGCGGCCACCGTGGCGACGACGATGATCGCTCCGTCGAGGCCGAGAAACATCGCGATCGCCGCCGCCGAGACGATGGGCGGGGCCGCGGCCATCAGCACGATGCCGGCCAGCACCCCCGGCGCCACGGCGGTGCCGTCGAGGATCAGGAAGACGGCCAGCGGCGAGACGATGAGCATCCAGACGCACAGCACCGCCACCAGCGGCAGGCGGCGCATGTAGCCCAGCATCTCCCCCCAGTCGATGCGCATCAGCGCGATGACCAGCGGCCCGATGATGAATAGCGCCAGCCAGGGGCGCACCAGCGCGGCGAGGCCCGGAAAGGCGAAACCGAGGAAGACGCCGAAGGCGAGGACCAGGGTGGCGTAACGGCCGAGGAAGGCCAGCAGCGTCAGCATGCCCCCTCCCCGTCGGCCACCGTCAGCCGGCCAGTTCGGCGGTCTTGGCGTTCAGGGTCTCGATCAGGCCGGCCGCGCCGGAACGGCCGAAGACCGACGACATCTCCGCACGCTGGCGCGCCAGTTCGCTGAACTTGTCCTGTGCCAGCACGTCGATCACCGCCGGACCGGCGCCGCTGTCGCGCATGACATAGGTGAGACTGACCGGGTCCTCGGCGGCGCGTTCGATCACGGTCGGCACCAGCACCAGGTTCTGAGGACCCTCGCGGGTCTCGCCGATGCTGAAGCTGATGCCGCCGGACCCGTCGAAGCGGCTGGCGTAGGTGGCGACGGACATGCGCCGGAAGGCGTCGATGATCGCCGCGCGGTCGGCCTCGGCGATGCCGTCCCAGTAGCGCTGCAGCCCGATCCGCGTCATCAGCCGGAAGTCGAAGACCTCCCCCAGCACCGGCTCCAGCAGGTCGAAGCGGCCCTGGAAACCAAGTTCGCCGCCACCGCGCATGGCGGCCTGAAGGGTGTCGTTCAGACGCTCGATGGCCTCCCGCTCGCCGGCGGCGCGGGCGGCCTGGAACGGCGCGGTCAGGGTGACCGCGAGAAGCAGTGCGGCCAGAAGCCGGATGGACTTGTCGATTGCGTTCATGGTTCCCCGTCTCGACGGTCGCGACCGTCTCGGTTAGAGCATCATACGCGCCGTCGGCCAAGTGATGCCGGCGGCAGGCGGGACGGACAGGAGCGCATGGCACGCCAGAACGACCACATCGCGGTTTTCGCCGCCGGGATCGCCCGATTCTCGGCCCGGCGGCCGCTGCTGGTGATCCTGACGGCCGTCCTGCTGTCGGCCCTGTCCCTTGTCGTTTCGGTCCGACATCTGGGCATCAATACAGACAATTTCGACATGATTTCGGCGGAGACGCCGTTTCGCCAGGCCGCCATCGAATACCGCGACGCCTTCCCCTGGCATGGCGACCAGCTGGTCGTCGTGATCGACGCGCCGACGCCGGAGCAGGCGGAGATCGCAGCCGCCGGCGTCATGACGCACATGCGCGCACAGGAGAGGCTGTTCAGCCATGTCCGCGCCCCGGCCATGGATCCCTTCCTGAGGCGCAACGGCCTGCTCCACATGGAAGCGGAGCAATTGCAGGACTTTCTCGACCGCCTCGCCGCGGCCCAGGGCCTGCTGGCGGTGCTGGCCGAGCGGCCGGATCTCGTCGGACTGCTGGACATGCTGGATCTGGCGCTGGAACAGGCCGACCCGGAAAGCGTCCAGGCGGTCCAGCTCACCGATCTGGTCGCCACCATCGCCGCCATGGCCGAGGGCGACCCGGACGCGCCGGCGATGCTCTCCTGGCGGCGGCAACTCGCCGTCGAGGGCCAGGGGGGGCTGGACGGCCGCCAGATCGTCATCGCCAAGCCGGTGCAGGATTTCGCCACGCTCTCGCCGGCCCGGGCGGCGATCGAAGATCTGCGCGCGCATTTCGCCGGCTATCCGGATGCGATCGGATTCCGTCTGACCGGCGACGCCGCGCTGGACACCGAGGAACTGGACAGCGTCAAGCTGGGCGGCGCCTGGGCCGGGGCGCTCTCGGCCAGCGGAATTCTGGTGCTGCTGTTCCTCGGTCTGCGCGGCGTCCGCGACGTCCTGGCCGCCATCGCCGTGCTCGCCGCCGGCCTCTCGCTCAGCCTGGGATTCGCCACCCTCACCGTCGGCCAGCTCAATCTGCTGTCGGTCGCCTTCGCGGTCCTGTTCATCGGGCTGGCGGTGGATTTCTCAATCCACTTCACACTAAGGGCGCGGGAATCCGGGCGCGGCGTGGCGGCGGTGCGCGACGCCGGGCGCAGCGTCGGCGCCTCGCTGGTGCTGAGCGCCCTGGCGGCCGCCATCGGCTTTCTCAGCTTCCTGCCGACGCCCTATCGGGGTCTGGCGGAGCTCGGCGTCATCGCCGGCGGCAGCATGGTCATCGCCGTCGCGCTCAACCTGACGCTGCTGCCCGCCCTGCTGACGCTGGGCGCCCGCCCCCGCGAAGCCGAACCGCGCCCGCCAGCGAAGCCCGACCGCCGCACGGGGCGGCTGGCGCGGCCGGTCGTGGCGCTGGGCGCGGTGCTCGGCCTGGGCGGCGCCATCCTGACGCCGTTCTCCGACTTCGACTTCAATCCCCTGCTGCTGAAGGACCCGGATTCGGAATCCGTCGCGACCTTCTTCGAACTGGCGCGGGACGACGATGGCGGCGGCTACGCGCTCGAGGGCCTGACAGCCGGACCCGAGGCGGCCGCACGCGCCGCCGAGGCGCTCGCCGAGCGGCCCGGCATCGGCCGCGTGCTGCACCTGGGCCGAGTCATTCCCGACAACCAGCCGGAAAAGCTGGCGGCCCTGCAGAACGCCGCCCTGTTCCTGTTCCCCGTGCTCACGGCGACACCCGCACCGCCGCCAACGGACGCGGAGCGGCGGCAGGCAGTCGACGATTTCGACGCGGCTGTGTCCGCAGCCCCTGACAGCGAGGCGCTGAACGATGCCGCGCGGCGGCTGGCGGTGGCACTGCAGGCCATGGACGCCGCCGGTCTGGCTGCGTTCGAGACCCGGGTCACGGGCCTTCTGCCGCACTGGCTGGCCGACATCCGCACCGCTTTCGACGCCGGACCGGTGACGGCGGACGACGTCCCGGCCGATTTCCGCCAGTACTGGGTGACCGACGATGGCCGCTATCGGGTGCAGATCTTTCCCGCCGACCCGATCGACTCGAACAGCGAACTGCGGGCCTTCGCGGAGAGCGCCCAGACCGTGCTGCCGCAGGCGACCGGCACGCCCGCGATCGTCACCGCCGCCGGCGAAGCGGTGCTGGACAGCTTCCGCACGGCGACCGTTGTGGCCGCCGTTCTCGTCACCCTGCTGATCGGGATGGTGCTGCGCAGACCCCTCGACATCCTCCTTACCCTGGCGCCGCTGCTCCTGGCCGCGGTCATGACCCTGGGCGCGGCGGTGCTGCTGGGCGAGGCGCTGAATTTCGCCAACGTCATCGTCCTGCCGCTGCTCTTCGGGCTGGGCGTCGCCAGCTCCATCCATCTGGTGCTGCGCCGGCGGCGGCTGGAGGATCCCGACAGGCTGATGCGATCGTCGACGCCCCGGGCGGTGCTGTTCAGCTCGCTGACCACGCTGGCCAGTTTCGGCGGGCTGGCGCTGGCGCCGCATCTCGGCATGGCCTCCATGGGGCGGCTGCTGACCATCGCCATCATCGCCATCCTGTTCGCCACGCTGATTTTCCTGCCGGCGCTCATCCGCGTGACCGGGCGCTCTGAAATGTCACAGTAACAGTTGGTTGTTCGACAGCGCCACCGCGTCATGTTGCGGCTGCACAACCTGTCGTGTATCGATGCGGCAGCACATTCGAACCATTCGAACCTCAGTGGGAGACGGATTTGGGTGTTCCCTTGCGCCAGCAGCTCCGCGTCGGAGCCTATATCCTGAAGCAGCGGCTGACAGGCACCGAGCGCTACCCGCTCGTGCTGATGCTGGAGCCGCTGTTCCGCTGCAACCTCGCCTGCCCCGGCTGCGGCAAGATCGACTATCCGGACCACATCCTGAACCGCCGCCTGTCGGTCGACGAGTGCGTCGGCGCCGCCGAGGAATGCGGCGCGCCCATGGTCTCCATCGCCGGCGGCGAGCCGCTGATCCACAAGGAGATGGGCGAGGTCGTCGCCGAGCTCGTGAAGCGGAAGAAGTTTGTCTATCTCTGCACCAACGCCCTGCTGCTGGAGAAGAAACTCCACCTGTTCGAGCCCTCGCCCTACCTGACCTTCTCCGTCCACCTGGACGGACTGGGCGAGCATCACGACCGCGCGGTCGACAAGGACGGCGTGTTCGAGAAGACCGTGGAAGCCATCCGGCTGGTCAAGTCGAAGGGCTTCCGCGTCAACATCAACACCACGCTGTTCGACAACGCCAAGGCCGACGACGCCGTGGCGCTGTTCGACTTCGCCCGCGAACTGGGCGTCGAGGGCATCACCGTTTCGCCGGGCTACGCCTATGAGCGCGCGCCGGACCAGGAGCACTTCTTCACCCGCCAGCGGACCAAGACCTTCTTCCGCGAGATCTTCGCCAAGGCGAAGGCGAAGGGCGTGAAGTACCCCTTCAGCCAGTCGCCCTTGTTCCTCGACTTCCTGGCCGGCAATCAGGAATACCGCTGCACGCCCTGGGGCAACCCGACGCGCAACGTCTTCGGCTGGCAGAGGCCGTGCTACCTGCTGAACGAGGGCTATGTCGCCACCTTCAGGGAACTGATGGAGGAGACCGAGTGGGAGACCTACGGCACCGGCAACTACGAGAAATGCGCCGACTGCATGGTCCATTGCGGCTATGAGGCCACCGCCGTGCAGGACATGGTGCGCAATCCGCTGAAGGGCCTGATTGTGGCGCTGAAGGGCATCCGTACCGACGGTCCCATGGCGCCGGAGATCAGCCTGGAGAACCAGCGCCCGGCCGAGTTCGTCTTCGACCGCGTGGTCGAGAAGGCGACGTCAGGCGCCCCCGACACCAAGGCACGGACCGGCGCGTCCGACGCGGCCTAGGGTGCTGAAGGCGCGCCCGCTGGCCCGCGCCAGCCGGATCAGCGCCCTGACCTCGTGCGGCCGGTAGAGCAGCGACAGCAGCACCCGGTGCGGGCGTTCGTCGCCCGCCGGCCCGACGCCGGCCATGGCCGCACGCGGCAGCGGCGAGCGGCGGTCATCGGCGACGGCGCGGACGCACAGGAACGGCAGGCCGGCCTCCGCGGCCGCCCGCGCCAGGTGATGGCTTTCCATGTCCACGGCCACGGCGGCCGGAAAGGCTGCGCCCAGAAAGGCCTTCTGGCCGACGGTGGTCGCGGCCATATCGATCCCGAGCACCGCGTCCCGGCGGCCTTCCGGCCAGGCGGCCCGCACCGCGGCGAGCCATTCGGCGTCCGCCGCCCAGTCGCCGTCGCGCAGGTCCAGCACCCGCTCCGGCGTCAGCAGGTCGCCGGGCCGCGCATCGTCGGCCAGGCCGCCGGCGACACCGAAACTCAACAGGCGCGTGGCCCCGGCTTCCACCAGTTCGCGCGCGCCGCGTGCGGCGTTGGCGGCACGGGCGCCGGAACAGCGCACCATGGCCGGCGCGCCTGCCGCGGCGGCGGCGGCCTCGATGATCCTGCCTTCGCGATGTATGCCGCAGAGTACGCCCAGCAAAAGAAAGACCCCGCCTTCCGGTCGCGCAGAGCGGGCACTATAGACCGGAAAGCAGAGCCGGTAAGGACCGGTCCGCCGGTGCCGGATCAGCCCTTCTTCTCTTCCGTCTCGCCGCCGCCGTAGCCGTGGTGGCGGCCGTGACGATGGCGGGTCAGGCGCTCGACGGTGGCGCGCTGCTCCTCGTCCAGAGCGGCGTAGAGCGGATCGAAGGCGCCCCGGATGCGGCGCGTCGCGCCCAGCGCCTTCTCCATCAGCATCTCCACCTCGGCCAGCCGGGCCGGCGCATCGCCTTCATGCAGGGCATCGAGCCGCTCGCAGGTCGTCAGCAGTTCGTCCCCGCCGGTGCGCACCGCCTCGGCGAAGGCGGTCCATTCGGTCATCTGGTCGTCGCGGATGTCGAGGCGGAAACGGGCGAAGGCGACCACGTCTTCCAGCCGCTCCTCGCCCTGGCTGCAGACCAGTTCGGCGCCGCGGTGCTTGCCCCAGCCGGCATGGCTGAAGGCGCCGTCCGAGGTGGCGGCGGCGATGCCGGCGGCGCCGGCCGCGACGCCAATCGCGGAAGCGGCGCTGATCAGCAGGATCTTCATGCGGGTCTTCATCGGTGCTCTCCTCTGTCGGGCGTTGCCCGGATACGGTCGACAATCCCGATCTACGGTCCCGCGCCCCCGTCCGCGACCCGCCGGGAGCAACGGTGTGTAACCGCCGGTAACCGGGGCCGCCGCCGTTACCTTCGGTTACGAAAAAGCCGCGCCGCCGCCGCTCGGGCGTTATAAATCGGGGCCATGCAGCGCAAGCCACATATCCTCATCGTCGACGACGACCGGGAGATCCGTGATCTGCTGGCGAAGTTTCTGAGCCGCCACGACTTCCGCGTCGACACCGCCGCCGACGGACGGGAGATGGATCGCCATCTCGCCGGCGGCCGGTTCGACCTGCTGGTGCTGGACCTGATGATGCCCGGCGAGGACGGCCTCGCCATCTGCCGCCGCCTGCGCCAGGAGTCGGGCATTCCCATCCTGATGCTGACCGCGCTGGGCGAGGAAGCGGACCGCATCGTGGGCCTGGAGATCGGCGCCGACGACTACCTGCCGAAGCCGTTCAACCCGCGCGAACTGCTGGCGCGCATACGCGCCGTGCTCCGCCGGGGCGGGGATGCGCCGGACCGGACGGACGACGGCACGCGCGCGCGCAAGCTGCGTTTCGAGAGCTGGCAGATCGACCTCCGAACCCGGGAGCTGCGTGACGAGGAGGGGACGCTGGTCACCCTGACCTCGGGCGAGTTCGACCTGCTGGAGGCCTTCGTCGAACGGCCGCAGCAGATTCTCAGCCGCGACCAGCTCGCCGATCTGACCTCCGGGCGGGTGCTGGGACCGCTGGACCGTTCGGTCGACGTCGCGCTCAGCCGGCTGCGCCGCAAGCTGGGCGAGGATCCGAAGACGCCGCGCCTGATCAAGACCGTGCGCCATGGCGGCTACTACTTCGCTGCGGACGTCAGCCCATGCTGAGGCCATTCCGCGAGGGCGGCATCGCCGCGCGTCTGGCCATGATCCTGATGCTGCTGATGCTGCTGGCCCTGGGGCTCTCTGTGGGCTGGTACGTCAAGGACCGCGCCGACGCGGCGACGCACCTGTTCGCCAATTCGGCGGCGCGGCGCATCGACAACGTCGTCCGGCTGCTCGACCGGCTGCCGGCGGCGGAACGGCCGGCGCTGATCCGCGCCGCGTCGGGACCGACCATGCGCATCGAACTGAAGGACGGCCCGCCGCCGCCGGACGAGGAACTGATGGAAGACCGCCACGCCATGCGGCATGCGCGCGACCTGCTCAGCGGTCTCGGCGACCGGCCGATGATGATGTCCAGGGTCGGCGAATGGGACCGGCCGCTGTTCGGTCGCCGGCCGCGTTCCGACGACCCCGATCTGTTCCCAAGCCGCAGGAAGCTGATCGTCGCCACCACGCTGGCCGACGGCCAGTGGCTGCACGCCACGCTGGCGACCGATCTCACCTCGCTCCGCTGGGCCCTGCGCAGCGCCTTCTGGGTGCTCTGCATGATGCTTGTCATCGGGTTCTTTTCGGTCTGGGCGGCGCACCGCGCGACGCGGCCCCTGCGCAGCCTGGCCGCCGCCGCCGACCGCCTCGGCCTGGACGTCGACGCGACGCCGCTGCCCGAGCGCGGCTCGCGCGAACTCAAGAAGACCGCGCGCGCCTTCAACACCATGCAGCAGCGCATCAAGCGCCTGGTCGACGACCGCACGCTGATGCTGGCGGCGCTGAGTCACGACCTGAAGACCATGCTGACGCGGCTTCGGCTGCGGGCCGAGTTCATCGACGATGCCGAACAGCAGCGCAAGGCCGAACGCGATATCGACGACATGCAGATGATGGTCGACGCGGCGCTGGGCTTCGTGCGCGGCGACCAGGCCAACGAGCCGGTCGTGCGGCTGGATCTGGTTTCTCTGGTGCGCGACATGGCCGAAGACTGGCGCGATGACGACGTCCGCTTCGAAGGACCTGCGCGCCTGGCCGTGAACGGCCGACCCGTGGCCCTGAAGCGCGCCGTCGGCAACCTGATCGACAACGCAGTCCGCTATGGCGGCAATGCCGAAATCCGCATCTGGCATACCGACCACGACGCCGTGCTGACCGTGGCCGACGACGGACCGGGCCTGCCGGAGGCGGAGCTGGAGAAGGTCTTCCAGCCCTTCTACCGCGTGGAGACCTCGCGCAGCCGCGACACCGGCGGCACGGGCCTGGGCCTGGCCCTGGCGCGCGACGTCTTCCGGCGGCTGGGCGGCGACCTGACCATCGCCAACCGCGCCCGCGGCGGACTGATGGCCACGGCGCGCCTGCCGCTGCCGGCCGGACCGGCGTAGCCCGATGGACCGTCAGGATGCGGCCGGTACGGACAGGGTCAGGATACGCGCGTTGCGCACCGCCTACCGCTTCGCCTGGGCCGCCCGGGCGGGGCTGCGTCTCCTGCCCTTCCCGCCGCTGGACGGCGCCATGGCGGCGGTCTGGTGCGATGGCCACATCCTGCTGGTCCGCAATTCCTACAACCGCTACCACACGCTGCCAGGCGGCCGCCGCCAGGCCGGCGAGACCTATGTCCGGGCCGCGGCGCGGGAACTGGCCGAGGAGACCGGCGTGACCGTCGCGGAAGAGCGTCTGCGGATGGCCGGGCGCGAGGTGCTGCGCTACGGGTTCCGCCGCGACGTCGTCGAGGTACACGAGATCGAGCTGGAGGCCCGGCCGGCGCTGGTCATCGATCCGGTCGAGATCGCCGAAGCACTGTGGGCAAGCCCCGAGGAAGCGGCGCGAATGGCGCTGTTCGGACCGGCGCGGCGCTATCTCGAAAGCCGCCGCTGAACCGGGCGCGCGCCGGTTTCAGCAATTCACAGCGACCACTGGCGGCGCATGTAGTCCGCCGCCTCGCGCGTGGCCGCGAGGCCCTGCGGAATAGCCTTCGCCAGCATCATGAAGCCGTGAATCTGGCCGGGATATTCGTGGTAGGTGACGTCGACCCCCGCCGCCGCCAGCCGGTCGGCATAGGCCTTCGCCTCGTCGCGGAGCGGATCGAACCCGGCGGTCTGGACCAGCGCCGGTGGCTGCCCTTGCAGGTCGGCCATGCGGATCGGCGAGGCGCGGGTGTCGGCCTTCGCCCGTTCGTCGGCAAGATACTGCTTCATGTACCAGAGGATGCGGTCGCGCGGGATGATCGCGCCCTGCTCGAACTCGGCGTGGGAGGCCGTGTCCATGGCGAAGTCGGTCGCCGGGTAGATCAGAAGCTGGAAGTCCGGCGGCGTCTCGCCCGACTTCGCGGCCTGCTGGCTGACCACGATCGACAGGTTGCCGCCGGCCGAATCGCCGCCCACGGCGACCCGCGCCGGATCGCCGCCCAGGTCCCCGGCGTTGCCGCGCAGCCAGCGATAGGCGGCCAGGCAGTCCTCGACGCCAGCGGGGAACGGGTGCTCCGGCGCCAGTCGGTAGTCGAAGGAAACGACCATTGCGCCGGACCAGAGCGCGAGGCGCGCGCAGAGACCGTGGTGACTGTCCAGGTCGCCCTGGACCCAGCCGCCGCCGTGGAAGAAGGCCAGCACCGGCAGCTTCTCCGCGCCGGCGGAGGGGCGGTAGACCCGCGCGGCGATCTCGCCGTCGCCGCCCGGCGCGCGGATATCGCGGATCTGGTGGAGTTCCGGCGCCGGCACGTCCAGCAGGCCGACAAGGGTCAGCAACTGCTTGCGCAGATCCGGCAGCGGCACGGCCTCCGGCGGCACGCGCACCGAATTCGAGAAATCGGCGACCACCTGCGCCTTCGGGTCCATGACACGGCCGCCGGCCTTCCGCCGCCGGCCCTCCAGCATGGGCAGGATCTCGGATTCGTCGAGCAGGCAGTGCTGCAGTTCGAACGGCGTGCTGTCGGCCATGGTGTCGCGTCCTTTCCCCTGTGATCCGGCGTCGAAGAATCTATAGCATGGCCCCGCGACGGGGGCAGCGGCAGGCGGAATCTTGACCCGACAGATCAGATATTTCGACGACTACCGGGTGGGCGACCGCTTCGTGACCGACAGCGTGACCGTGACGGAGGGACAGATCCTGCAGTTCGCCCGCGCCTTCGACACGCAGACCTTCCATATCAATGTCGACGAGGCCGGGGACGGCCCCTTCGGCGGGGTAATCGGCAGCGGCTTCCAGACGCTGAACCTCAGCTTCGCGCTGTTCTTCCGGCTGCAGCTCGTCCAGCCCGTGGCGCTGGGCGGCGCCGGGATCGACGGCCTGCGCTGGCTGAAGCCGCTGAAGCCGGGCGACACCATCCGGGTCGCCTGCGAGGTGATCGAGCTCATCCCCTCGCGTTCCCGGCCCGACAGGGGTACGGTCCGCATGCGCCACGACACGCTGAACCAGGCCGACGAGACCATCATGACCCTGGAATGCCTCCACATACTGAAGACGCGCGGCGCGGAGTCCGGGGCTTGAGCGGCGCGGGACGGGCGGCGCTCGCTGCGGCGGCGATGGCGTGGCTGGCGGCCTGCGGGCCGATGCTCGGCGAGCCCCTGCCGCCGGCCGGCTACGACCAGCCCCGGCTGGAGGCGAGCGGCGCGCTGACCGGCGTGACCGGCGTCGACAGCCGTCACTGGGCCCTGCTGGACGAGGATCTCCGGCGCGGCGTCTACTGGCACAGCTTCCTTCAGGATCTCGTGACCAAATGCCCGGCGGTCTATCCCGAGCACGAGGCCTGGATGGGCGAGCTCGGCCTGCTGGTCCGGCGCGGCACCGGCATGGCGGTGGACCGGGCCGTGGCGGTCGAGGCGCTTCGCCTGCGGACGGTCGGCGAGGGCGCGGACCGCGCCGCCGTGGGGCTGGAGGCGCTGGGCAAGGCGGACGTCGACGTGCCCGGCATCATGGCGCGCTGGCTGCAGCCCGCGGTCGCCGGCGACGTCGATCCGGACCGGGCGATGGTGGCGGCCTGCAACCTGCTGTTCGAGCGCGACGACCTGCGCGGCCTGATGCGCAAGGCCGCCGATCCGCTCGGGCGCTACTTCGCCCGCATGGCCGAGGAACACCCGGCGATCCTGGCGGACTTCCATGATGTCGAGGCCATCACCCGGCGGCTCGACAAGATCTGACGGCGCCGAACATTGCCGGAACGGACGGCGGCTGGCATGCTGCGGCCATGGGCGCGGAAAAGGAAAAACCGGTCTGGGAGCGGATCGCGGAACTCGGTTTCGCCGACGCGGTGGATTCGAAGGGGTTCAAGCGGGTCGGCAAGACGCACTGGCGCCTCGACGGCGACGGCATCGTGCATCACGTCAAGCTCTACCGCGGCTTCGCCATCGAGCCGGGATCGTTCCGGGATTTCCAGGGAGTCTATATTCCCGAATTCGACGATATGTGCCGACGGGTGGGAGAATGGCAGCGAAGCCACCGAATACCCTATGGGACGGCCCTCATCCATTTTGAGGATTGCATCTACCAGTGTTACGTCGACGCCGAACGCAGCCGCTATGTCAGAATCTACCCGGAAAGCCGCAAGGGTCGGCCCAACTTCACTTTTGAGTTTCTGCAACCACTGCCGTTCTATGAGCCACGTGTCACGGTCGATGCGGGAAGTGGCGCATGGTTGAGCGCCAACGCCGATCTTCACGACTTGGCGCGTGCACTGGTGGATTCATGGCTTCGCTACGCCTGCATGGATCTGGCACCTGGCGCTGACTATTTGTCCTACTACTGCCGGGTACTCAGAAAATCACTTCACCGCACCAGATTTCCGAGATCGGAGAGCTTCATTCTTGCGAAGATCGCGGATGATGCGGAAATGATTGAATATCTCAGCAATAAGCTGTTCGAACGCGCTACTCTCGAGTTTAGCACCGAGCATGAGCGAGTCAGAAACCATCGAACGCGGCTGGCTGGTGAATCAGGATTGAAGGAACCCGTCCAGGAGGATGCTCTCCGGGAAGGAATTGAGAAGGAAACTGTTCAGACCGTTTTCGGGCCTCGACAAACTGCCAGAAAGATACTGCGTCATTCGGAAATCCTCGGCTATGGCCTCAAAGACCCCGGCATTGATTTTGGCGAACTCGAACGGGCGGAACGGGATGAAAGCTGGGGGCAATGGCTGGGTACCAAGCAATCAAAGTGAAAGGCCTTCCGCAGCAATAAGGGCCGCCTCCACCGCCGCCTCAAGAGTGACAATGACGGCTGTATTCCGATCCAATTCGTGAATTGTGCCTATCCCTTCCACAACGGCGTCGATAATTTCGCTGGAATATCCCTTTCTTTCGAGTCCCAAACGAATTTTCTGTTCCAACGGCGCGTGTGGAGCGTCAGACGCCGCAGACGGTCCTCGATCTGCACGGTGGTGAAGGATCCGACGATCCGCTCTTCCTGAGCGGTGATCTCGCTCAGGCGGTCCGGGTCTTCCGCGGCGCGCGCAAAGGGCGTGCTTCGGAGCATGCGATGGACACGGTCGAGGTCCGGATCACCCGTGACCCGGGGAACCGCAGCGGCCTCGACCTCGTCGGATGCCTCGCCGCCCTGTGCCGGGCTCGCCGCGTCGCCGTGCGCTGCCGCCTCGGGCCGGGCGGCGTCTTCGACTTCGGCGGCCGGTTCGGCCGTTTCCGGCTCGTCCTCATCGAGGGGCGTGTCCTGGGCGTCGCCGCCGTCGAGCGCGTCTTCGGCCTCGAAGCCGTAGAGCGCATCGGTGCGCCGGGTCTCGGCCATGTGGGCGAGGCCGTGGGCGCGAAGCTGTTCCAGCATCGCCGCCTGGGTCTGCGGGCGGACCGCCGGGTCGGCGGAGATCAGCAGCGGTTCAGCCGCGCGGGGATGGATGCGGGGTTCTCGATGTCGAA
>NZ_PIGG01000033.1 GCF_002924445.1 Minwuia thermotolerans | reverse complement strand
CGGCTCAGCAAGCGTCGCCTGAAGCGCGGCGTGTTCCATTCGCTGGTCGACCTGCAGGCCGCCATCAATCGCTTCGTCGCCGAGCACAACCAGGAGCCCAGGCCGTTCGNCTGGACCGCCGATCCCGACAGGATCATCGAAGCCGTCAAACGCGGGCACCAAGAGTTAGATTCGCTCCACTAGCTGGCGGCCGAGTTCGATAACCCTGTCATTGTCGACGGTCCACTGGTCTTCCTTGGATATGGCAGAGAGCAAGCGAGCCGATCGTCCAGCGGTCGCGATGTTTTCGAACTCAACTGTCTTGCTGCTCAGGAGCTTCTGGTCATGATGGAGAAGCCACCCGCCGATGATACTCTTTGCAAGTCCAACTTTTTCGCTTGCCATTTTTCCCGTCCGACGAAGATTGATGATCCCTTGAGCACGTTCACTAACCTAAGCCAATCCCATAGATTCGACGATGAATAGCCCCTAGATTCGTAGACGCCTTCTTCCCTAATTTTGAGGCTGGGAGGCGATGATGGGCAAAAGCAATTTCAGCGACGATTTCAAACAGGACGCGGTGACGCAGATCACCCGAGGACTCTACTTATGGCTGGATGAAAGTTGGGGGTCACGTCAAACCGCCCCTCCAGTAGTTAATCTTGGTCTGACCATCCCGGCGATCATCGCCGACCGGGGCGAATGTGCTGGGCTTCCAAAGTGTGCCCGAAAACTCGCATTCAGATCGGACCAATTTGAAGGGTCAAGACCAGAGGACCTGCTGCATGAGCGAGGCATCGACGTCAGCCATGCAACCGTCCGGTTCTGGTGGAACCGCTTCGGTCCGATCTTTGCCGCGGAACTCCGACAGTGGCAGCAGAGGAAGGCTCACAAGCACATTCAGTGGCGATGGCACCTGGATCGCGAGGATCGGCGACAGAAATCGCTTGGAGCATCACTTCAGTGACCGTATCATCTTGGCAGGAAGATTAAATGGTGAATACTGGACAATATTTACAGGCAGATATCCGTGAGACATTTGATTAAGATGAGCATCATCGCTGTTGCGGTGTCAGGCTGCTCCTTCGTGGACGAAGTCCACGTAAACCTCGGTGACGGCGTCCGTCTGATTAGCATAAACGATCCAGAACAAGTCATTGAGCGCGAGGATAAGGCGGCAGAGGGCATGGTCTCCGGCGCGGCGATCTCCGAAGCCAATTCCGGCGCGTCGCCCGGTCCAAGGGCGCAGGCGACGGGGTTTAAATGTTCGCTAGAACAGAGTGGCACGCGCTCCTCGCTTCTGTCTTCACTCTTTTCTCCCCCCGAGAAAACGTCCCTCGCCTCGCTCACCTGTTGGCGACTGTTCGAATTGCCGCAAAATGGGAGTAGTCAAACGAATTGATGGCGTTTGCAGGCGAGCCAAAGACCCGTTGGAGCGGTTATGAGAATATCTTTTGCGATTCTGTTTTGCGCGGCGCTGGCAGCTTGTTCGAAGCCGTACGACCCGCCGCAAGCCGATCGTGCCGATACATTCCTGGGCGTGAATCAGACGCTCGAAAATTCACCGACCGAATCCGTGCAGATGATTTTCAGCCACGGCATGTGTTCTCACAACCATGGCTACCGGTGGGCGGTTCGCCGGGCAAACTCGATGGCGCGCGCCCTCGGGGCCAGTGAACCGGCCGTTGCAGATGGGAAGACCTACTATGATGCCAACGGCCGGAAAATCGTGGAAAGCAAAGTTGCGACCCTGGTCACCGAGAACGGGCGCGTCGATGCAACATTTTTTATCTGGGGTCGCGCGGTGGACCCCTATCGCGACGAACTGGAATACGAAAACTATCGGGAGGGCGAAGAGCCTGATGGAGCGGACTACCGCTCGCCGAAGCGGGCGAAGTACAATCAGGCCCTCCGCAGCGAGTTGATCAATCGCTGCTTCACGGATGCCGTGGTCTACCTCGGACGCAACGGAGACAGCATTCGCGCCGCGATGCGCAAGGCAACTTGCGAGTTGTTGGGTGGCTCAACCCACACCGGAGATCAGCTTCCCCCGGGCGAGCCAAACGTACGTGTGCCGTGCCGCCGTGACGTGACGCTCACCGCCCGAGCAGGCACTTATCCGACCATCCTAATGCCGGAGAGCCTCGGATCGATCATTCTCATGGACGCATTTGTCGCACTGGATGGCGGCAGAGAAAAGTTTGTTGAACAACGCTTGTCGAATGTCGTCTCGATCTTCCTTGCCACCAATCAGATACCGTTGCTGAGCCTGGGAAATGCGCCTTTGGTCCAGAGCGCATTGCTCGCCTCCGGTCCCGCCGCGTCTTTCGCAAGATTCCTGGATAGTTCGCGCACTCAAAGCGGACGGGGACGGGGCCCGATCCAGGTCGTTGCGATCTCTGATCCAAACGACCTGCTCAGCTTTCGTCTCTTGCCAAAGCATTTGGGAGGCGCATCGAGCAAAACCGATAAATACGACCTGACCAACGTGCTGGTTTCGAACGACTACACGTATCTTGGGCTATTGGAGAACCCGGCCGTCGCGCATTACGGGACTGAGGGTGATCATGTCTTTCGGATAATCGCCGATGGCAGCAAGGGCCTGAAGTAGCTCGCTGGCGCTGCCAGAGAAAAATTCGCGCGGGCACGATAGGCTGAACCGATGCGCAATCCCTTCCGCTATTTCAATAGGGCTTCGACCCGGCGGTCGTCGCCGGCATCGACGCGAAACTGCGCGAGGTCGAAGCCACCCACAATGTCCGCATCCTGCTGGCAATCGAGAGCGGCAGCCGCGGCTCGGGCTTCGCCTCCCCCGACAGCGACTAAGACTGCCGTTTCATCTATGTCCGCCCCCGGGACGACTACCTGAGTCTCTTCCCGAAGCGCGACGTCATCGAGTATCCACCGGACGGGATCGAGCACGGCTATCGCCGTCTGCTCGACGCGGCACGGCGCGGGCGGGGAGAGCGCGATAACGTGAACTCAGTGACTTCCGACCAGCGATCAGGATTTGAGGCGAGACCTGATCACTTTGTCGAAGGCGCGAAATCGCTCGACGACGGAAAAATGCCGCTTGCGACGACGACCGCCGACCCCAGGCTGCCGGTAATGAAAGGCCGGGGCGTGACCCGCTGGATGGATAAGGCACGCGAAAGGCCGCCGCGCCGGATCAGTGCGAGTCAGACAAAGATACGGGGCGCGACGGCGTCCTCTTGCGCGAAGGATCGACACCGAATGGACGCGACCGGGCGCAGGCGCGGTTCACGAGAGCCTGACCGGCCTTGCCGGACGCGCCGATGACCTGCTTCAGGGACTGTCATGGTTCACCACCATGGTGTAATCTGGTGAAGGCATCTCCGGGACCGTGGTGCTATGGACGGACGTAAGGGAGACAGGCGAAACATGAAACCCGAAGGGGCGGCATCTGTGCGGGCGTCGATCAGCTTTCCACCAGATATCTATGAGGTTCTGGAACAGCTCGCGAGGCAGAAGAAGGTATCACTGGCCTGGGTTGTCCGGGACGCGGTCGAGCGGTACGTCGCCGAACAAAAAGAACACTTGGAGCAGGAATGAGGTTTGACACGGTAAACCTGACGGAGGACCGCAGATGACCGCAGAACCGACGAGTCTGGCACGTCCGCTTTCGGATCGCATGCAAGCCGCACTGGATCTTCCGAACGGCGCGCGGTTCTACCGCTGCGCCTTGCAGGTGAATCCGTTCGCCTATCTCGATACACACAACAAGACGACCGCCTTCACGTCGGAAGACGACTACAACAAGGCGATCATCGAAACCTGCCTTGAAATTGGCATAGAGGTCATTGCGGTCACGGATCACTACCGCGTCAAGCACTCGGCAAGCCTCGTGCGCGCGGCGCGCACCGCCGGGCTCCATGCGTTCAGCGGGTTCGAAGCCGTCACGAAAGACGGCGTTCATTTCCTGTGCCTGTTCGACCCGGACAAGGACGATGTCCTTGAGCGCTTCATCGGCGAATGCGGCATTCACAACACCGACCAGCCGTCGCCGACAGGCAGCAAGGATTCCATCGAACTGCTGGAATGCGCGAAGTCCTGGGGCGCGGTGTGCATCGCCGCGCATGTGGCTTCCGAAGGCGGATTGCTGAAGAAGCTCTCAGGGCAATCGCGGATCAATGTCTGGAAAAATCCCGATCTGCTTGCGTGCGCGCTGCCGGGTCCGGTCAGCAACGCGCCGGACGGGATCAGGCCCATCCTCGAAAACAAAGACGCCCAGCACAGGCGCGACCGCACCCCGGCGATTCTGAATGCTTCGGACGTGAACGACCCGGAGGACCTGAAGAAGGACGGCGCCTCGTGCTTCATCAAGATGTCCACCGTCTCGGTCGAGGCGTTCCGGCAGGCGTTTCTCGATCCGGATTCCCGTATCCGACTGCACAGCGATCCCAAGCCCGAATCCCATGCAGAATTCCTTGCGATGACCTGGGAAGGTGGGTTCCTGCGCGATACCGCCGTGCATTTTAACGAAAACCTCAATGTCCTGGTCGGCGGACGCGGCACCGGCAAATCGACGATGGTCGAAAGCATACGCTATGCGCTCGGCCTCGACCCTCTTGGGGACGAAGCCCAGAAGGCCCATGACGGCGTGATCCGCCACGTCCTGCAATCGGGGACGAAGGTCTCGTTGCTCGTGCGATCCCATAAGCCGTCGGAGCGGTGCTACACGATTGAAAGATCGGTGCCGAATCCGCCGGTCGTCAAGGACGAAGCTGGCGAAGTCCTGACGTTATCGCCGCGCGACGTGATGCCCGGCGTGGAAGTCTTCGGCCAGCATGAAATCTCCGAACTCACGAAAAGTCCGGAGAAGCTGACCCTGTTGCTGGAACGGTTCGTTGACCGGGACCCGTCCCTGTCCGGACGGAAATCGAAGACCCGACTGGAGCTGGAGCGCTCGCGCAGCCGCATCGTTGATGTGCGACGCGAGATGCAGCGGCTCGAAGAACGCCTTGCGGCGCTGCCGGGCCTAGAAGAAACGCAGAAGCGATTCCAGCAGGCCGGGCTGGAAGAACGGCTGAAAGAAAAGAGCCTGCTCATTCGAGAAGAACGGCTGTTCTCCAACCTGGACGAACGGCTTGACCAGTACCGCGCGCTTCACAATGAACTCACGGAGGGACTGCCCGTCGATACGGCGTTCGTCTCCAGCAAGGCCCTCGAAGGGTTGCCAAATGCCGACATCCTGTCCGAAATCGAGAAAATCCTCGGCACGCTGAGCACGAATCTCGAAACCGTCGGCGAACAGTTCGGCAAGGCTCTTGGCGAAGCCGATCACGCGATTGCGAAGACGAAACCACGCTGGAACGAGCGCAAGTCCGCAATCGAGGACACTTACGAAAAGCTCCTGCGCGAACTCCAGAAGTCGAAGATCGACGGCGCGGAATTCATCAAGCTTCGCCAGCAGATCGAGGAACTGCGCCCGCTGAAGGAGAAGACGGAAAATCTCAAGCGCGATCTCAAAGCGCACGAGGCGCAGCGCCGCAACCTTCTGGCGGAGTGGGAAGACATCAAGGCCGCCGAATACAGGCTCATCGAGACCGCAGCGAAGCGGGTGTCCCGGAAGCTCCGCGACCGGGTGCAGGTCAGGGTCACGATGGCCGGGAACCGCGAGCCGCTGGAGCAGCTCCTGCGCGAGGTCGGCGGCAATCTCGCCGCCGCGCTGGAGCGCCTGCGCGCGCAAGAGCAGTTGTCACTGCCGGAATTGGCGCAGCGGTGCCGGGAAGGCAAAGAAGCGCTCATGAAGCATTACAACCTGCCGTCCGGCGCGGCCGAGCGGATCGCACAGGCCAATCTCGACCTGTTCATGCGGATCGAGGAACTGGAACTGCCCGCGACAACCAAAATCGAGCTGAACACGGCTCCCGACGGCGAACCGGCCACATGGCAAACGCTGCAAGCGCTCTCGACCGGGCAGAAGGCGACCGCCGTCCTGCTGCTCCTGTTGCTTGAGTCGGAAGCGCCGCTTGTCGTCGATCAGCCCGAAGACGATCTCGACAACCGCTTCATTACGGAGGGCGTGGTGCCGATCATGCGGCAGGAAAAGCGCCGCCGCCAGTTCGTCTTCTCGACGCACAACGCCAATATCCCGGTCCTCGGCGACGCCGAACTTATCCTCGGCCTCGCCGCTTCCGGCGAAGCCAGGGAAGGCCATGCGAGAATCGCGCCCGAACATATGGGCTCCATCGACTCGCAGCCCGTGCGGGAACTGGTCGAGGAAATCCTCGAAGGCGGCAAGGCCGCTTTCGAGATGCGCCGCTCCAAGTACGGGTTCTGAGGCATGACGACGCGGACCGAACTGCTGGAAATAATAGCGAACGGCGAGAATTCCGGTGTGGAATTCAAACGAGATCACCTGCGCACGCAGGACCTTGCGAGGGAACTGGTCGCCTTCTCGAACTTGGAAGGCGGCATGGTGCTGCTCGGCGTCGAAGACGACGGAACGATCACGGGCCTGACGCGGCAAGACCTCGAAGAATGGGTCATGAGTGTATGCCGCGACAAGATCAGACCGGCAATCGTTCCGTTCTTCGAGGTGGTTCGCAACGTAGAAGACAATAACGACGTTGCCATCGTCCGCGTAACGCGCGGATACGACGTACATGCGCTCTGGCACAACAACACCAACAGATATTTGATGCGGGTCGGCACGCAGAGCCGGGAAGCAAGCCCGGAAGAACTTGCACGTCTGTTCCAGCAAAGGGGTTCGATACGGGCCGAACTGCGGCCCGTATCAGGCGCGACGCTCGCGAACCTCGACCGGAGACGCCTGCGAAATTATTTCGGCGACATCCGCCAGCAGGATGTGCCCGCCGACGAAGACGAGGAAGCGTGGCAGTCCCTTCTCATCAATACCGAGATCATGACCGAGGAAGGCGTAACCGTCGGTGGCATGTTGCTGTTCGGCAAAACGCCGAACAGGTTTCTGCCTCATGCGGGGATAGATGCTGTCGCATATTCCGGCACGGAACAGGACTATGATGCGCAGGAGCGCACGGCGCTTCGCGGCCCCATGACGCCACTATTGAGCGAAAGCGGTGACATCGTGGAAAACGGCCTTGTCGAACAGGCTCTCGATTTCGTGCAACGCAACACCCGCGTGGTCATCGAGGCCGAAGGCGGAAGACGGGTTGAACGGCCAGTCTATCCACCCGATGCGCTTCGCGAGGGCATCGTCAACGCCCTCATTCACCGCGACTACCTGCTCACAAGCACTGATATCGAGTTGGCGGTTTACAGCGACCGGCTGGAGATCGTCTCGCCAGGCCGACTGCCGAACGGCATAACGCCAGCCCGCATGCGCGCCGGTACGCGGGCGGCACGAAACCAGATATTGAAAGACGTGATGCGCGACTACCGGTATCTGGAACATATGGGGATGGGGATTCCCCGGAAAATCGTCAGGGGTATGAGAGAACACAACGGCACCGAACCGGGCTTGGTCGAACAAGACGAGCGTTTCGTTGTCCGGTTGTTCGCGCAAGCGCCGGGTGCATAAACAGGGTAAAAAGGCGGCGTGACGGTCGGTGTGGAGTTGCTATGCGTCCGCCGCCATAGCGTCGGAGCCTTTCTCGCCTTGTACCTCGCCACCATCCTCGGCGACCACTGACCTGCTCCCATTCGAGTCCGCGTTTATAAGTTAGCCAAAAATCCTGCTCCACTTCTCGACCGGCTGACGCATTACGTCCATATCCTTGAGATGAACGGCGAAAGCTACCGTCTCAAGCAGGCGCAGTGCTCCGCCCCCTGGAAATTGGATCATATGAAGCTTGAGATCTCCGCTAGATTTCCCCTGCTTCGGTAGATCGCGGACAGGCGCAAGCATGCCCCCTACCCGAACACGCCGAGTTGACCGCTGGTGATCCGGGTGAAAGCATCGCAACCTGCGGGTGCGCTTGGAGGGGTATCGATGCAGCTGCCGCAGCCCGGCGAGTTCGTCATTCTTCGCGGTCGTCGATGGCTGGCCGAGGGCCAGTCTTCGATTGGCAATGGCCTGACGACACTGAGACTCGCATGCGTCGAGGATGACGCACAGGGCGAGATAGCCGAGGTGGTCTGGGACGCCGAAATCGCCCCCGTAGTGGAACGGGAGGAACCTTGGGAACGGATCGCCAGGGAGGGTTCCGATTCCCTTGACGCCTTTACGGCCTATCTGCGGACCGTGCGCTGGAACACGGCAACTGCTGCGGACCGACGCCTTCTTCAGGCTCCCTTCCGTGCCGGCATCCGTCTTGACCCCTATCAGTTGTCGCCGCTTCGCAAGGCGCTCCAGCTTCCGCGGGTAAATCTCCTGGTTGCGGACGATGTCGGCCTGGGCAAGACCATCGAGGCGGGCCTGATCCTGCGCGAGATGCTTCTGCGCCGGCGCGTCGACTTCACCGTCTTTGCGGCGCCGCCGTCGATGACTCAGCAATGGCGGGACGAACTCGCCAGCAAGTTCGGGATCTCGGCGACCATCATCGATCGCGAGCACCTGGCTCAGGTGCGACGCAGGCGCGGCTTTCAGGCCAATCCCTGGGCGACGGGGTCATTCTTCATTCTTTCCCATCGGCTTCTGAACGACGAGACCTACGTGTCAGGCCTGCGAGAGATCCTAGGTACGACACGCGCCCGATCCATGTTGATCCTCGACGAGGCTCATCATGCGGCCCCGGCCAGCGGCGCCCGCTACGCCATCGACAGCCAGTTCACGCGCGCAGTGAGGGACCTCGCCCCGCGCTTCGAACACCGGCTGTTTCTCACCGCAACGCCGCACAACGGGCACTCGAACAGCTTTGCAGCCTTGCTCGAGATGCTTGACCCTCAACGCTTCACGCGGGGTGTACCTGTCCGGAAGGGCGACCTGGAGCCCGTGATGGTCCGGCGGCTGAAATCGGATCTTCGGGCCGTCGGGATCAAGTTTCCCGACCGCAAGGTCGAACCGGTCGTCCTCGACGGTCTGCCGGCCGACACGCCGGAGTTGGCGCTCTCGGACATGCTGCTGGAATACGGAGAGCTACGGTCCAGGCGGGTCGCGCGTCTGACGCCCAGACAGCGCGCCGAGGCGAAGCTCGTCTATTCCGGGCTGCAGCAACGCCTGCTCTCCTCCATCGCGGCGTTCCAAAAGACGCTCGGCGTGCACCGGCGAACGATGGAGCGCTGGCGCGAACGCGACCTGCGGGCGCCCATGGAAGCCGCAGAGCAGTTCGCGGTCGGGGCGGCTGAGATCGACGAGAACGAGGAAGATCAGGCGGAACAGACGCTGCTCGACCAACTGGAGACTGAGGAAAACTCAGCCGCTGAAGCCGCATCGATCCGCGGGACGGAAGGGGCTGAAAGCGAAGAGATCGACGCCGAGATCACGCTCGTCGACCGAATGCTGGCGCTCGCCGGTAAGCATCTCCACAAGCCTGATGCCCGGGTCCGGAGCATCGTCGACTGGATTCGTCAGAACCTCGTGACAGACGGAGCCTGGAACAGACGCCGGGTCATCATCTTTACCGAGTTCGAGGACACCCGGCGCTGGTTGGAGACGCGGCTTCTCGAAGCGCTCGACAACCTGGAGCCCGAAGACCGCATACTCACTTTCACCGGCACGACCGGCAGCGACCGGCGCGAGCAGGTCAAACACGCATTCAACAGCGATCCGGACGAGTATCCTGTGCGCATCCTGATTTGCACGGACGCGGCACGCGAGGGCATCAATCTCCAGCAGCATTGCTACGACCTTTTTCATTTTGACCTGCCGTGGAACCCGTCGCGCCTGGAGCAGCGAAACGGCCGTATCGATCGGAAGCTGCAACCTGCGCCTGCGGTCTACTGCCGATATTTCCTCTATCCGCAGCGCGAGATCGACCGGGTGCTGCAGGTTCTGGTGGAGAAGACGGAGACGATACGGGAGGAGCTCGGCGCTATCGGTGACGTCCTCGACCAGCGGATATCGAAACGGCTGACCGAAGGCGGCATCACACGCGACGAAATCGACAAGCTCACCGATGAGCTGGACTCCGACGACGATGACGAGTTCGTTGCACGTGCCCGGGACGAAATCGACGAAGGTACAGAAAAGCGCCGTCAGGATCTCAGGGCAGAGATCGATCGAATACGGCGGGTTCTGGATGAGTCGCGCAAGAGGTTCGGTGTCGGGTCCGACGACCTCCAACAGGTCATCGGCGTCGCCCTGGAGAGCATGCAGACACCGCTCGATACGCACGGCGCAGAAACGGTCGGACCGACGCGCACTTTCTCGCTTGAACCGTCCGACCGTGCGTTTGCCAACGATCATTCATGGCTGCCGATCTTCGACGAACTGCGTGAACGCCCGAGACGGCCGGGAGAGTCGCTGAACGAATGGCGACGAACCGCGCCGCCGCGGCGCATCGCTTTCGAACCCGCCATCCTGGAAGACGGCCGGGATGCGCCGCACGTCGTTCAGGTGCACCTCGAACACCGGCTTGTTCGCCGTCTCCTGTCGCGCTTCATTTCCCAAGGCTTCCGGGGCGGCCTTCAGCGCGCCTGTGTAGTCCAGGGGCCTGGATCGCAGCCAAGGGTCATCCTCGTCGGCCGTCTGTCTCTTTTCGGTCCTGGCGCGAGCCGGCTGCATGAGGTGATCATCCCGGTCGCCGCCGTCTGGCGTGAAGCCGACCGCGAGCGACGACCGCTTCGGCCCCTCGCGGAGAAGGGTGACGCCGCCAACGTGTCGTTCGAGGAACTTGAAGCGGCGCTCCGTCAGGCTCATCCGGTGCCGCAGAATGTCGTCGACCGGCTGATTGGCGGGGCCCAGTCCGACGTCGCAGATCTGCGGGGGGAGTTCGAGCGCCGGGCGGCCGAGCACGCGGATCGGGCAGAACGAGACCTCGAGGCGGTTGGCGAGGGTGAGGCGGAGACGCTGAGAATGCTGCTGGAGCAGCAACGTGAGCGTATCGAGAAGCGTATCAATGACCCGGCGCTTAAACAGATGATGCTCGACTTCGGCGACGATGAGGTCGAGCAGGCGCGTGCCGACCAGCGGCACTGGCAAAGGCGACTGACGGAGCTGGAACGCGAGATCGCCGAGGAACCGGCGCGTTTGCGCGAATCCTACGAGGTCCGCGCGCAAAGGCTTGAGCCGGTGGGCGTCGTCTATCTCTGGCCGGGTACGGGGTGAATTCGATGGTGCAGGAGAAGAAGGAAGACCCCCGCTTCGAATGGCTCGACCATGTCGAGAACGTTGGCCTTGTCGTCTCCCGGCAGGTGCTTGGCGATCTCGACATCATCCCGGTACGCCAGACTCGGGTGGACACCGCGGAGGCGGCCGAGCTCATCGCCGTCGACCGCGACGAACCCGCTCTGCCCGACCCTTGGGCTTTCTTCAATACGGTTCTCCAATGGCCGGAGGGCCGCGTCGCCGGAGCGCCCGGAGGTCCCGCCCTGCCCGAGCTGGCGACCATCAGTCTTCCGGAACTGGAAACGACCCTCTCCGCGACCTGGGCGGTTCAGGAACGGGAAGATCCCGACACGATCCAGCTGCTGGTTCGGATCGAGGACAGAGGCATCGATCCCGACCGCCGAGGCGCTTTGCAGGGATGGGAGGCGACGCCGCAGCAGCGCTTCGAGCGGCTGCTGCGCGAGAGCAAGGTATTCCGCGGCGTTCTAGTGA
Organism: Minwuia thermotolerans; assembly: GCF_002924445.1. NCBI lineage: Bacteria > Pseudomonadati > Pseudomonadota > Alphaproteobacteria > Minwuiales > Minwuiaceae > Minwuia > Minwuia thermotolerans. The sequence goes on along the minus strand of NZ_PIGG01000033.1, from coordinate 23,383 downwards.
CGGACAAGCAGATCCGCGTTGTCCACGCCCCCGGTGGGGAGACCGCCGGCTGGATCGGCTGGCCGATCCATGACCTGACCTCGGTCGCCGGGCGCGCGATGCTGGGCGGGCTGAAGCTGATGCTGGGCCGTCCGCGGCTCTTCACCGATCCGACGGAACGCCGACTCCCTGCCCTGCTCGACCGCAGCCGGGAGGCGCAGGCGTCGGTCTCCATCGCCCTGTCAGGGCAGGTGCTGGGCGCGCTGCACGAACTGCTCCGCGGCCTGCGAGCGCAGGAGGACGGAAGGAATCTGATCGACGATCTCGCTGCAAGACAGCCGCAGGAACTCTATGGCGGCCTGCTGACGGTGATGATGCGGCTCGTCTTCACACTGTTCGCCGAGGATCGCGAGCTCCTGCCCTCTGCAACGGACGCCAGGAGCCGGGAGCTCTACGACGCCCACTACTCGATCCGCGGGCTCTACGACCGGCTGCTCGAGGATCAGGCTGTCAATCCCGACACGATGGATGAGCGCCGCGGCGCCTGGGGACGTCTGCTGGCGCTGTTCCGGCTGATCCACGGCGGTCACGGCAGCGGATGGATCCGCGGCCGCGGCGGCCAGCTCTTCGATCCGGACCGCTACCAGTTCCTCGAGGGCCGGCGGAATGCATCCGACGAGCCGTGCGTCCTCCCGGTGACGGACGGATGCATACTGCGCATCCTCGACGGGCTGATGATGCTCGACGGTGAGAGGCTCTCCTACAAGGCGCTCGATGTCGAGCAGATCGGCTCCGTCTACGAAACGGTGATGGGTTTCAAGGTCGAGCGCACGCGCGGCGCTGCCCTCGCCATCCGGGCCGGCAAGAACAGCCGCGTCCCCGTCTATGTCGATCTCGAGGGGTTTCTCGACGCGAAGCCGGCCGACCGGCGCAAGCGGCTCAAGGAGGAGCATGACCGCGCGAGTCTCACGAAGAAACAGGAAGACGCCATCAAGGCGGCCAGGTCCGTAGAGGAGCTGACGTCCGCTCTCGACGGCATCGTCGACGAGCGCGGCTCGCCCGGCAAGCATCCCGCCCCGCCGGGCACGCCAATCCTGCAGCCGACGGACGAACGGCGGGCGACCGGCTCTCACTACACGCCGCGCAGCCTGACCGAGCCGATCGTCCGGCAGGCCCTGGAACCGATTTTCATGCGGATCGGAGACGACGCGACGCCCGAGGAGGTGCTCGACATCAAGGTCTGTGACCCCGCCATGGGTTCGGGTGCGTTCCTGGTCGAAGCCTGCCGCGCGCTCGCGGCGCGACTGGTCCTTGCATGGACCAAACACCCCGGCACCAGGCCGGCATTGCCCGAAGACGAGGACGAGGACCTGCTGGCCCGCCGTCTCGTCGCCCAGCGCTGTCTCTACGGGGTCGACATCAATCCGATGGCCGCCGACCTCGGGCGCCTTTCGCTCTGGCTGGCGACACTGGCCCGTGATCACGAGTTCACCTTCCTCGATCATGCCATCAAGAGCGGCGACAGTCTGGTCGGCCTGACACGCGAACAGATCGTCGATCTCACCTGGGCGGATGCGGACGCCGGCAAGCCGCTTTTCCGCACCGTCGTCGACGAGGCTTTGAAACGGGTCTCGGCCCAGCGAACCGACATCCGGGAAGCCCCGGAAGACGAGAGACTGGGCGCCCAGCTCACCCGGCACCGGGCGGCCGAGACCTTTGCCGACTTCGTCAGGCGTCTTGGGGACGCCATCCTGTCCACCTTCTTCCTCAATGACAAAGCCCGCGCCCGGAAGCACGCGCTGGACGAATTGCAGGTCCGGCTGACGGAGACGACCTTCCGCGACCAGTCGGAGGTCCTCGACCTGCTTCGCCCGCATCTCGCCGCGATGGCGGCTGAAGAACGCAAGGTCAGGCCGTTCCACTGGGAGATCGAGTTCCCGGAAGTCTTCGACCGTGAGAATCGGGGCTTTGACGCTTTTGTGGGCAACCCGCCTTTCGCCGGCAAGAACACGGTCGCCGCGCGCAATCACGCCAACTACGGAGACTGGCTCAAGCACGCCCATCCCGGCAGCCATGGCAACGCCGATCTGGTCGCGCACTTCTTCAGGCGCGCCTATCGACTGCTGCGTAAAGGCGGCACCTTTGGACTGATCGCATCGAACACGATCGCTCAGGGCGACACACGTGAGAGCGGTCTACTGCGCATTATTCAGGAGGGCGGCGCGATTTATCGGGCAACACGGCGGCTGAAGTGGCCCGGCGAGGCAGCAGTTGTGGTGTCTACAGTCCATGTCACGAAAAGCGAATTCGAGAACATCGCATTTGAGATCAAAATAGACAACCTTATTTCACAGCGAATTTCAGCTTTTTTGGTTGATAATGAACATGATAAAAGCCCAACTTCCCTAAAAAACAACGAAAATATGGCGTTCATTGGGCATTATATTTTGGGAATGGGATTCACGTTTGATGATAAAGCGGCCGAAAAAGGTACCGCAAACCCCATTTCAGAAATGGAGAATTTGATCTCTCGTGACCCGCGCAATGCCGAACGCATAAAGCGGTACATCGGAGGCGAAGAGATCAACAACGACCCCCGTCACCAGCATCGCCGTTATGTAATCGATTTTGAAGATTTCCCTCTATTCCGCGATCCGAAGTTGGCTGCATGGTTTACAGCTCCAACAAAGCAACGAAATGAATGGCTCAGAGAGGGTATCGTCCCAATTGACTATGCGGATCCTGTCGCTGAAGACTGGCCCGATCTTCTGAAAATTATTACCGACCTCGTGAAGCCGTCTAGGCGAAAGGATAAAAGAAAGAATTATAGAAAATTCTGGTGGCGATTTGCCGAACGACGGCGGGAATTAGAAAATTTCAGACTGGGCATAGCTAATTTTCTATGTATATCCAGAGTTTCGCCTATGTTGTCGGTCGCCCGAAGACCCTCAGACGTTCTTCCAGCAGAGTCTTGTGTAGTTTTTATTGACGATAAATTCTCTTCTTTTACTATATTGCAATCACGAATTCATGAAATCTGGGCTCGAACTTTCTCATCCTCGATGAAGGATGACCTTCGCTACGCACCATCAGACTGCTTCGCGACATTCCCGTTCCCGAGAGACGACGCCAGCGGCGCACTTCTTGAGTCTTCAGGCTGTGATTATCACGAATTCCGTGCCGACCTTATGGTCCGCACCGATCAGGGCATGACACCGACCTACAATCGCTTTCACGACCCGTCTTGCAGCACCCCAGACATCGACGAGCTTCGCCGTCTGCACCACGAAATGGACTGTGCGGTGTTGCGGGCCTATGGCTGGGATGACCTTGCGGACCGCGCCAACCCGATCTTCCTCGGTGAAGAGAACGAGCTCGACTTCGCCTACCAGGGCCGACTGTTCTGGCCTGCGACGTTCCGCGACGAAGTTCTGGCGCGACTGCTGGACCTGAACCGCGAGCGGGCGCTGGGGGAAGAGCGCGAAGCGGCGGAGATGAAAGCGGCCGGTGGGCACACGCCGAAACGCAGGCGGAAGCCGAAGCAGTCAGAGTTCGACCTCGGCCAGGCGCAGCAATATGAGATCGGGCTGGAGGACGACACATGACGAACTCGGTCGACATCCGCCAGGACATAGTGACCAAGTTCCGCCGCGACCTGGCCGGGCCCTACCCGATCCCGGACGACGCCCCTTACGCGCAGGAGCGGCTCAAAGAAGCCCCCTCGCACTGGTATCTGACTGGCTGGATCGCGCCAGCGCCTGAGTCGCCAATGGCTGCCGAGGACGATGACGATCCAGCATTCCAGGAGGACCTTTCCCAGATCGAGGAGGCCGAGAACACGGCCATCGCCGGCGGCGGGGAGGACGAGGGCGAGAGCGGCCGCGACACCGTCGCGCCGCGGCGGATCCTGCCGACCTCGCTCGGCCTGACAACAGCGCTTCCGGAACACGCCAAGACTGTCGAGGTGCTGGTCGAGTGGGGAGACTACGTCGCTCACCCCGCGCCCCCTGACGCCATTCTGGATGGCGAGGAGGAGCCGTCGACTCGCCGGCCCAAGCTGGAGTGGGAGCGCATGCCGCGCGAAAGCCGGCTCAGCATCGACGTCCAGAATGGCAGCCGGACCCTCGCCCTGCCCGATAGCGTCGCGACGGGACGGAAGGGAGGCGCCCTCGAGATCTACGTCGTCGCCAAGCCTACGCACCTGCCGCGGCCGGGCGGCGAGATGCCCGGCTGGTCGCTCTCGGTCTTTGTCGTCAACCGTCGGGCGGCCGTGCACACCCGCGCCTATGCCGATCTGTCCTACGCTTTCCAGGTCAGGATGACCCTGAGCTGCGAGGATGGCTTCGCCGACAGTACCGACGTCACTGGCTACGGCTCGGATGAGCACGACCTGCGGGTTTACGACCTGCACTACGCGGACATCGCCAACTACGCCGCCGGCCGCAATACTTCGGCCGCCTTCGAGCCCGATGAGGACGGAGTCGTTCGCCGCATCTGGACCGAACCGCTACCAACGGCGGAAGTGGAGCGCGTCGCGCCAGAGAAGATCGACGGCGTCGCCTTCGAGATGTCGGCTCTGGCCAAGGCCGCCGCCGAAGGCGCAGAGACCATCCGCACGGCGCTGGGCGATTTCCCCGAGAGATACACGGCCTGGATTGAGGGGCAACGCGGGCTCCTGCCCGGGTTCACGAGCCTGCCTGAGCGCGAACGGACAGCACGGGAGCTGATCGATGGCCAGGAACGCGCCCGTGATCGCATCGCCGAAGGGATCGAGCAGCTCGCAACCAACAACCGCGCCCGGCAGGCGTTCCTGGCCATGAACGAAGCGATCGAGCGCGCGGCCCGGCAGCGCTTCGCGCAGGAGCAGGGCAAGAATCCCGAGGACGTCGACCCGCCCACCTGGCGGCCCTTTCAGCTCGCCTTCATCCTGCTTAACCTGAACGGGCTCGGCGACCGGCTGCATGCGGACCGTGAGCTCGTCGACCTGCTGTTCTTCCCGACAGGCGGCGGTAAGACCGAGGCCTATCTGGGTCTCGCCGCCTATGCCATTGCCGCCCGGCGTCTCGGCGCCGGCGGCGTACTCGGGGCCGGCGTCAGCATTGTCATGCGCTACACCCTCCGACTGCTGACCCTTGACCAGCTGAGCCGCGCCGCCGGCGTCATCTGCGCGCTCGAACTCATGCGGGAGGAGAGCGGCTGGAAAGACGAGAAGGGCCGTCGCCTGCTGGGAGACTGGCCGATCGAGATCGGGCTCTGGATCGGCTCCAAGGCGTCGCCAAACCGGCTGGGCGGCAAGGGCAATACCGGCGACGATACCGCCGTGACCCGCGTTCGCCACTTCAAGGGCGGGCGGGACGCCCCGGCGCCTATCCGCGCCTGTCCGTGGTGCGGTCATCCCTTCGGGCGCGACACCTTTCACATGCACCCGAACTCCACCGCGCCGACGCGCATGCTTCTGGTCTGCCAGAACATCGACTGCGCCTTCACGGGCGACCGCCCTCTTCCGGTGCTGACGGTTGATGACGAGATCTACCGCCGCCTCCCGGCGTTCCTGATCGCGACCATCGACAAGTTCGCCGGCCTGCCTTGGGAAGGCCGAACGGGCGCATACTTCGGTCATGTCGACCGCTTCGAGACCGATGTCGGGTTCTATGGCGCGGCCGAACCGGGCGTCGGCCATCGCTTTCAGGACGGCTACACTCTCGACCCGCCGGAGCTGATCGTCCAGGACGAGCTGCATCTGATCTCCGGGCCGCTGGGTACGGTCGCCGGACTCTACGAAGCGGCGATCGACGGTCTCTGTTCGCGTGTTGTCAACGGCAAGCGCGTGCGGCCGAAGATCGTCGCGTCGACGGCGACCGTCCGGCGTGCGGACAACCAGATCACGGCGCTGTTCGACCGTGCCGAGACGGCCATGTTCCCGCCGCCTGGTATCCGGCGGCAGGACAGCTTCTTCGCCGCGACCCGGCCAGCGTCAGAGGAGCCAGCGCGGCTCTACCTCGGGCTGGCCGCCCTTGGCCGGGGTCCGAAGCTCGTCTTCCTCCGCGCGCTGACAACCATCGCAGCCGCCGCCAACGCAGCGTTCGAAGACAATGCCGGCACTACGCCAAACCCGGCCGACCCATATATGACCGCGCTCTGCTATTTCAACGCGCTGCGGGAACTCGGCGGCGCCCGCCGAATCGTCGAGGACGAGGTCGCCGACCGACTGCGCCGCTACGGTCACGAACGCTACCGGCTCGCGCCAGCCGGCCAGCCCTTTCGTGACCGTCAGATCGGCTGGCCGCTGGAACTGACCTCACGAATCTCGACCGACGAAGTCGCGGAGGCGAAGCGCCGGCTGGAGACGCCGGCCGGCGAAAAGGCGGCAGCCGACGTCGCAATGGCGACGAACATGATTTCGGTGGGCCTGGACATCTCCCGGCTCGGCCTGATGCTCGTCCAGGGACAGCCCAAGACCGCCGCGGAGTACATTCAGGCGACCAGCCGCGTCGGGCGCGATTCCAATCGTCCGGGCCTTGTCATCGCCGTGCTCAACGTCCACAAGCCGCGCGACCGCGCGCACTACGAGCGCTTCCGTTACTTCCACGAGACGTTCTACAGGGCGGTCGAGGCGACCAGCGTCACCCCGTGGGCGGACGGCGCCATCGACCGCGCCCTGGCGGCTCTCGTCGTCGGGCTGGTGCGCCATCTCGATCCTAGCCTGACCCCCGAAGAGGGCGTCGAGCAACTCGCCGGCAACTCCGCGGTCCGCCAGCAAGCGATCGACCTCATCGTCGGGCGCGCGTCCCATCTCCTGTCGGCGAGCGCCATAACCACGCTGAAATCAAACATCGAGCAATTGCTCGACAACTGGGTGGATACAGCAGACGCCGTCACAGCGGGCGGGTCGAGGTTTGGCTACAAGAAGCGCGGTGCGCTCGGACTGCTCAACGGTCCGCTGGACACCGAGCTGAGCGGGCTCGACCCGAAACATCAGGTCTTTGTCGCCAACCGATCGATGCGGGACGTTGAACCGACGGTCTCCCTGCGCGTCGTCAATCCCTATGGCGGCGCGCTGCAGACCAAAAGGAATTCGCCATGAGCACGGACGCCCTGCGGCTCAGCCAGCTGATCACGACCTTCGGCCCCGGCGCGATGGTCGACCTCCCCAACCGGTCCGTTGTCATTGGCGGGCTGGATCTTTGGTACAACATTGCGCGTCTCGAAACGGTGACGGAACCCCGGCTCCGGGAGTTGATGGACCGCGAACTGAAGGCCAGCGGCCGCTTCCCCGACGATCGGCACCTGACGCTCAAACGGCCGCCCGTGGTTGATGAGCAGCGAGCGTCAGACGACGGCGACGTAGCCGCGCTGATCTTCCCCACCTGGTTCGTCTGCGACCCGCGGCCGACAGCAAGCGCTTCAACAAGCGCTGGCGGTACATCTGTCACAACCGCCGATAGCTCAAAGGAGAGTGACGACGAAGCCGCTGGCTCCCGCCGGCGACTGGTAACCTGGCGCGAGATCGACCCGGTAAGCGGCAAGTACAAGGGGGACGGCAAGGCGCAGAACGTCTCACCGATCCGTTTCGTGGGCGCCTGCAAGAAGGGGCATCTTCAGGATCTCGACTGGCGCTGGCTGGTGCACGGCGGCGTGACATGCAAAGCGCCGATGTGGCTCATCGACAACGGCACAAGTGCAGACCCGCGCGACGTCCGGATCACCTGTGAGTGCGGCCAAAGCATTGAGCTTGAGGATCTGTTCGCACCTGGGCGTCTCAGCACATGTCAGGGTAGGCAGCCCTGGCTCGGCGCTGGCAACCAGCCAGCCAATTGCAGCGAAAATCTCCGCTTTCTGACCCGCGGCGCGACCAATGCCTATTTCCCTCAGCTCGCGTCATTGATTTCACTGCCATCGAGCGAAGATCACCTGACCGAACTGGTCCGTAAGTATCTGGACAGATTGGACGCGCTGGATTCTCCGGCTGAAGTGAAGATCGTGTTCAAGGCGGACAAGCCGCTCGCCAGGGAATTCGGGGGCTACAGCGAGGAAGAGGTCTTTGAGCGCGTCCGCCGCGTCATCGATCAGTCGAAGCCCGATGGCGGGAAGGCTTCCGCGGGACGCGTCTCCCCGAAGGTCGAAGAATTCGATGTCCTTTCATCCGGTGACCGCTTCATTGGCAGCGATCAGGTTGATTCGAGGCTCTACGCGGAAACACTCCCTGACGCCGACTGGCGCGTCGGAGACAGTGCGCACGTGCCGCATGAGAAGCTGATCAAGAGCGTCGTCGCCGTCCGCCGCCTTCGCGAGGTGCAATGTCTCTATGGCTTTACGCGCCTTGAACCAGCGCCCGTGCAGGCCGATGGCGACCTGGAAGAAGTGCTCCTCGCCGTCGAAGGCGCTCCGTTGGGGTCGGATCTGGAATGGCTGCCCGCGATCGAACAGCGCGGCGAAGGCGTATTCATCCAGTTCGATGAGAGCCAGCTTGCAAACCTGCTCGACGAGAAGCAGCACGCGGACCGCATAGACAAGATGCAGGGCGCCTATAAAGACTGGACGAAGCGGTTTCAGAGCTCCCTGGCCTTCCCCGGCCCCGCCTACGTCTATCTCCATAGCCTGTCGCATGCACTGATGCATGAGATCGCTCTCGATTGCGGCTATCCGTCGACCTCGCTGAAGGAACGGATCTATGCATTGCCCGGCGTGAAGGGGAGCGACAAGGCGATCCGATGCGGCATTCTCATCTACACCGCCGGGGCAGGTACTCAGGGCTCACTGGGCGGCCTGGTCGCGCAGGCGCCCAACCTCTCTCATCTGATACACAGGGCCATCGCGCTGCAGGAGCTCTGCTCCAACGATCCTATCTGCGGCGACAGCGACCCCGACCCCTCTCTCGACGGATCGATGCTAAACGGCGCTGCCTGTCACGGCTGCCTGCTCACCGCCGAAACGAGCTGTGAGTTTCGCAATATGCTTCTCGATCGAAGGTTGCTGGTCGAGTAAATTAAATGATCTGCTCCCCTTCGAGTGCGCGTTTATAGGTAACGCTGTTGAGGGTCTGGTTCTCTCCCGACCGTTGTTGATACGGCCGCGTCGGCTTGACCGCCAAGATCCATGCCAGATTAATAGCCCTGATCCCAGTCGACGACGTTCGCAAGCGGGCGCCCGGCGAGCCATGCACGGAGGTTCTCGCAGAAGATGTCGATCGACCGGTGGCGGTTCACATCGCTGCCGGTCGAGGTATGCGGTGTCAGAAGGATGCGCGGATGGCCCGAGAGCCGTTCGGGCGGCGGATGCTCGAACTCTCCAACATAGACGTCGAGCACGGCTCCGCCGAGCTGTCCGGCATCGAGCGCCTGAACCAGCGCGTCCTCGTCGACGATTTCGCCTCGGGCGACATTGACAACGATGCCGCCTTGCTTCATCGCCGCGAGCGCCGCCGCATCTATAAGGCGCGTGGTCTCGGGCGTCCACTGGCAGCAGATCGCCACGGCATCACTTTGCGCCAGCAGCCTGTGAAGGTCACCGGGTCCGCCAATCTCGGCGAAGCCCTCGGGCCGGTCCTGAGAGTCTACGGGCAGACGGTGCCGCGTGCCCACGACGCGCATGCCAAGCGCGGCGCACAGGCGACCGGCCTCGGCGCCGATGCCGCCTGTGCCGACGATGCAGACAGTCTTGCCCGCCAGCAGCCATGGTCGATAGGCGTGACGGTCGAAGCGGCGGTTGGCCTGGTCCGTCGCCGCCCGATCGAACGCCTTCGCGAAGTGCAGGATGCCGCCGACGACATACTCCGCGGCCGGCAGCGCGTTGGCCAGGCCGCGGGAAGTGGTTACGACGACGTCACTGGCCCAGAGGTCGCCCAGCCGCAGATTGCTTGCCCCAGCCGGGCGCTGGTGGAACCAACGGAGCCGTGGTGCCCGGGCACGCAGATCGAGCGGGAAAGGCCAGCCACCCAGAACGATCTCGGCCTCGGCAAGCAAGGCATCGCGTTCGGAGCGGGAGGCCTTGCCGGCACTGTCGGGCGCGACATAGAGGTCGACCGCGTATCGGGGCCAGGTCTCGCGGTACTCGCCGTCGAACCAGCCGCCAGCGTCGACAAGATGGACCGATGGATCGACGGCCTCGATACGTCGCCGGTCGGCATCGGAAAGCGGGACAAGCGTCAGGACATTCGGCACTGGATCCGGCTCCAACATATCGCCCGCCATGGGCAGCCGGCATTCTACCATCACACCATGGGACTAAACACTTAGACGACTAAGCGCTACATCAGCTGGGTTCCGGGGGCAGAAACACGCAGGTTGCAATTGCCTCATCGGCACGCCCGACAGTAGCCTATCGCTTTGGATCATGAGAAGCGCGAGGGGCGATGCCACACAGCGAGTTTTCGCTTGAGGAGCAGTTGGCCCGGCTGCTTTCTGGAGCGCGCGACGGTGTCTCTGTCGAAAGACTACGGTCCTTGCTGCAGGCGGGGGGCGCGTCCGTGCGCAAGGATGAAATCGTGCGCACCCTGAGCGGGATGAGCGCCCGCGGCGTCGCCGAGTTCGGCGGCGGTCGAAAATGGACTCTGAGGCGTCAACAGCCGGGTGCCGAGCACTCCACTCTACAATACGGCGGAGCGGACAGCCACGATCGCATTCACGCGATCCCCGCCCATGTTGTGGTTGGCGACTTGGCGGGCGCGCCGTCTGAGACCTTGCCGGACGGGACGCTGAGGCCTAGCCTGACGCTACTGCGCAAGTTGCTGTCCTACTATCAGGCCTGCCTCCGGGCCAGCGATGGTGGTGCGCCGATCGAAAGCCTCGGCAAGGCTAATCAGAGCTTTGTTCTGATTCAGCCGGACGCCCCTTGGTGGCCAACGGAAGCGCGCGGGCGGCGGGTTCGGATCGCGCGGGCTGCGGTCCCTGGCCCGTTTCAGGAGACCTTGGCGAAGGCGAGCGGCGGCAAACTTCTTCTGGGCTATCCCAATCTCCTGGTGACGCCGCGCGATCCGGAGTCCGACCCGTTCCTGCGCCCGGCGGCGGTCTATCCCTGCCGATTTACCTTCAACGAAGAGGGGCTATCCTTCGAGATCCCAGCGGCGTCGCCGAACCTGAACTACGAATGGCTGCGCGACCAAGGGCGGTTCGCCAAATGGGATCCGGCGCGTCTGCGCGGCTATCTGCTTTATGAGGATCCGGATCTCGACCTCGGCGAGGAAGACGAAGCGCCGCAGGCCGCCTTTCTCGAAGCACCGGCCTTTGCAGCGCGGTTGGAATCAGCGCTCAACAAGGCCGCGCGAGCCCCCATGGATCCGGGCGCCATTCAGCGCGTCATCCCGATCAAGCCGGAGACAGGCCTCTACAACGTCCTATCACTCTCCTGCGAGGCGCCGGGAAAATACGTCCGGTCCGCGATCAAGGACTACGAGCGGCTGGTCGACCTTCCGATCGAGACGATGCGGCCGACTGCGCTCGCCCCGCTGTTCGACGAAGCGCCAACCGAAATCGAGCCGCCGCCCGCAGTCGCCGCGCCGATCGAGCTAGGCGAATCGCAGCTGCTGGCCGCACGCGCAGGCCTGGAAGGCCCTCTGACCGTCGTCACCGGGCCGCCTGGCACCGGCAAGTCGCAGGTGATTGCCGGCCTGATCTTCAGCGCCGTGTTGGAAGGCAAGAGCGTCCTGTTCGCCGCGCGCCAGCATCGCGCTCTCGACGCCGTCCAGGAGCGTCTTCAGGACCTTACCGGCGAGCGGACCCTAATGGTGCGCGCCAACTCCCCTGAACTCGGCGACAGCTTCAACTTTCGAGATGCGCTGAAGGGGCTTCTCGCCCGTGGCGACGTGAACTCCTCCGAGCATCGATTTGAAGAGCGCTTGCGCGCCGTCCACGATCTGGAGAGGCGGCGCTGGCACATCATCGACGCCCACCGGGCGGTGGCCGCGACGACGAACGAAGCGGCCGGCGCGCGATTGGCGCTGGAGGCGGCGCAGGACCTGCTCGAGCGGACGCGTGAGGCGGCGCGCCGCAAAGGGCTGACGGCGGAGGCCGAGAAGCGCTCCTGGCTTCCGCTCCTCTTCGACTGGCTTCTCGCCAAGCTCGGGCGAGGCACGCGGCAGGAAATCGGGACACGCCACGCTTTGGTGCGGGCCGAAGCGGAGTTACGCTCGGCGCAGACTGCAGTCGAGCAAGCGGAAAACACTTTGCGTCAGCGCCGCGCGGAGGCGCAGGCGCAGACGGACGATCCCGTCGAGCTGTCGCGTGAGATCCAGCGGCTGGCGGTCAAGCTCGCCCCCGATATGCTGGACCGGCTGGAGGCGCTGTCGGCGGAAGACCGGCAGACCCTGACCGATCTTCAGGCGGAGGCCGCCCTAGGCGGCAATCGAAGCCTGCCAGCCAAGGCTCAAAAAATCGTCCTGGCACATCAGCCGGTCTGGGCCGTCACGACACTTGCGGCCGGATCGCGCATCCCGCTGGAGGCCGGTCTGTTTGACTACGTCGTCTTCGACGAAGCGGCGCAGACCGACATCGCCTCCGCGGTCCCCTTGCTCTATCGCGCCAAGAAGGCGGTGATCGTCGGCGATCCCAATCAGTTGTCGATGATCAGCAATCTGGATGCTCGCGAAGAACGGGCGCTGCTGGAGACCCACGGGCTCTATCGTTCGGGCGTCGGTCGCTTCGCCCAGGGGCGCACGACGTTGTTCGATTTGGCAGCGTCCACGCCGGAGGCGCGGCGCTTCATGCTGACCGAGCATTTCCGCTGCCACCCCGACATCGTCGGCTACATCAACGAGGCCTTTTACGGTAGGCGCCTGCACGCCTTTACCGATCGGAATAGCCTGAAGGTTCCGAAGGGCATGCCGCCCGGCTTGCATTGGACGGACGTTCGCGGCGGCATCGTATCTCGGGCCCGCAGCAACACCGTCTCCGGCTCCGCCGCCTCGCCCGCGGAGGCCGACGCGGTGGTCGCGGAGGTGCGCACGCTGACCGAGTCCGGCTACGAGGGAACGATCGGCGTAGTCAGCTTTTTCGACTACCAGGCGAAGGAAATAGGTTCCCGCCTATCGCGCGCCATCCCGCAGGCGGCACGCGACCGCCACCGGATCAAGGTCTTTACCGCGAACAAGTTCCAGGGGGACGAGCGCGACGTGATGCTGCTCTCACTCTGTATGGCGGCTGACATGCCGACCGGGGCGCTTGGCTTCATCCGGCGAGAGAAGCGCCTTTTGAACGTCGCGGTCTCTCGTGCGCGCGCCGTATGTCACATCGTCGGCGATCTTGGATTCGCTGAAAGCTGTGGCATACCGCACGTTGAAACCTTGGCGCGCCGAGTCAAACGTGCCCGCAATCGTAATGCCGGCACCGACACCAGCGATTCGGACGATCGCTTCGACAGCGTCTGGGAGCGACGCTTCTATGAGGCGCTCCGCAAGGAAGGCGTAGATGCGATTCCGCAATATCCGGTTGGCGGTCGGTTCCTGGATTTGGCCGTGCTGGACGAGACGCGCGATCCACCGCTGATGCTCGATCTGGAGGTTGACGGCGAGGCTTACCATCGCGACGCAGATGGTGACCGGTTGTCGAGCGATTTGTGGCGCGACCACACGCTGCGCGGGCTCGGATGGAGAATTCTCAGGTTCTGGGTCTACGAACTACGGGACGACATGGAGGGGTGTGTTGAGCGAGTCCGACGAGAAATCGACCGGCGCTAGCTACGCGGAGCGGCTGCAAGAGCAAGACCCTGTTCGAACGGGCCGCGGCGCGATGATCGCCTTGGCAGTGTCGGCGGCGGTCGCCGTGCTCGCGCTTATCTATCTGTCGATCGCGGTTGCGACCAATGCGATCCAGTTGGGGGTCAAGGAGCAGGAACTGGCGCGGATCGACGAGAGGTTGGGGCAGCAGCGCCAGCAACTGACGACTGTTGCCCAATACGTCGCAGCGTCGGAAGAGCGGCGCATCGAGCTTCAGTCGAAAGTCGCTGCCCTCGAAAGCAAACGCGACCGCATGTCGAGTGACTTGGAGCAGGCGCGCGACACCGTCGCCCGGGCGGACCGAGCTCGGGAAGAGCTTGCGAATATCGGGGATCGTCGGGACGCGGCGCAGCTAGAGCTCAACAGCATCCGCAATATGATCCGCGAGGCCGAGGGGCGTCGCGACTCCCTCCAATCAGAGATGGAGGATCTGGGGACGCGGCGGTCGGATCTGGCACAGGCGGTTGAGCGCTTGACGCGAGATCGAGAAGCCGCGCAGGGGCGATTGGCCGAGGCGCAAGATCAGGCCTCGGAAGCGCGCAATCAGCTGGCCCAGCTCGAGGAGCAGGTCGGTGGGGCCGAAGGACGGCGGCAGTCCTTGGAGCGCACGATCAAGAGCGAGAATGCGAGGCTCGAACGTCTGCGGGCGGATCAGCAGGCGGCGCGCGAAGCTCTCCAACCGGCGCAGCAACGCGCCGCGGAGGCGAAGAACGCGGCTGATGCGGCTGTGCGACGCGCCGAGCGTTTGCAGGAGCAGGCGGACCGTCTGGAAGCGCGCGTGGCCGACCTGCACGCCGCAAGCGAGTCTCTTGAACTGGACGAGAACCGCGTCGAGCAGATTCAGGCGACGTTGGCCGAGCTGCGCAGCGAGCGAGACGCCCTGCGGGCCGAGATTGAGCACGCTGAGGAAGCGCTCGGTCAGGCTGTTTCGCAGCGAAACATGATCAACGCGGAGGTGAGCGAGCTGAGCGGCCGACAGAACAGTTTGCAGCAACGGGTCGCCGATCTTCAAGCGACCCAAGGACGGTTGCAGCAGGTCGAGGACAAATTGCAGGCCCGCCAGGAGGCCCTCGCGAGGGCCGAGCAGGCGTTGCAGGCGGCTGAGAGTGCGCGGGCGCAGGCCGCCGCCGCGGAGGCGGAAAGTCGCCGCGCCCAGGAGACGCTCCACGCGCGTCTCGCGGATTTGCAGACGGAATCCGACTTCCTCTCCGCCGAGATCGCGAGCCGTCAGCAGTCGCTCGAGTCTTTGCGGGAGCAGCGAAGCTCCTTGCAAGCTGAAGTCGCCGCGGAGCGTCAGGCGCTCTCCCAAGCACAGGGGGATCTCCGGAACGTGTCTCTTCAGGTCGAAGATCACAGCGCCCGAGTCATGGAACTGACGGGGCTGATCGCGCGCCTCGAGCAACGCCAGCACGCCTTGTGCATGCAAGAGGAGGAACGCCAGCAAGCCTTGTGCGCGCAAGAGTCTGAAACTCGGCCAGCGGCGGAACCGACGGCGCAGTAGACCGAATCAACCCCATGCCCTTTCAGAGCGGACCAGGACCATAGCCATGATCCCCTTTCTTGATCCCACCAGCTTCGCCGTCGTCGTCGCGGCGGTCGCCAGCGGTTCGGCAGTCGTGATCGTCGCCTACCTTGGGACGCGTTTCATTGTCGACTCATCCAGGCTACCCGCGGCTGTTCGGGATGCAGAGCTGCTTCGGCGCGTCGGCGCCAACGAAGACAGACTGCAGTATCTGGAGGAGCAAATTCGTGAACGTGAAGTGACGCTCGCCGAGCGCGACCAAGCGGAGGCGGAGGCTGAATACTGGCGCACCCAGGTTGAGACCCACCGGGCAGAGTACGCCAACCTAGGAGATCAAAGGGCCGAGATCGAGGAAGTCCGTGAAGAGCACCGCCAGGCGGTCGAGGCACTTGCGGCGAAGGAGACGGAGTGGCGCCGCGTAATCCAGGAGATCGAAGCCGTTCGCGAGGAGCGCAAAGCGGCCGAAACCCGCATCAAGGAGGCGGAGGAGCGGCTCGCGGAGATCGCGGACAAGGAGAAGTACGCGGCGGAGCTTGAAGAGAGGCTCGAGGCTCTGCGCGCTGAACTCACGGAGGTCGCCGGCGAGGTCGACGTCAAACGCCAGGAGATGAGCGCGCTGCGATTGCAGGAGGAGAATCTGAACCGCGAGACGGCGCGTCTGGCTGACAGCAAGGAGCGTCTAGCGGAGCAGGTGTCCGAGATCCGTCAAGAGATTGAGCAGCTGGAGCCCTCGCGCGCCGAAGTGGCCGAGCTCAACGGAACCCGGGATGAGCTCAAGGCGCGGTCCACCAACCTGGAGGAGGAGATAGACAAACTAGAAGCGCGGAAAGATCGCTTGGAGGCGCGCGTCGCCCGGCTGCAAGAGGAAGCGGATGTCGAGGTCGACGGCGCAGGCCATGACGCCCGAGTTTTGCAGGATCTGCGAACGGCGCCGTCCTGCCTGTACGACGAGGCGCACGATCAAGTCGTCTGGCCGAAGGAGCAGGGCGCCGAGACCGAAATGGACGCGCTGGCACGGGTGGAGATGCTGCTGCAGGAAAGCGGTCTGGAGTTCTCGCGACGCACGATCAACGCCTTCCATACCAGCCTGAAGACGGCCGTCATTTCGCCCCTAACCGTACTGGCCGGCATCAGCGGCACAGGCAAGAGCCAGCTGCCGCGGCGCTACGCGGACGCCATGGGGATGCATTTTCTCAAGATCCCAGTGCAGCCGCGTTGGGACGGGCCGCAGGATCTGTTCGGCTTCTACAATTACATCGAAAAGCGTTACAAGGCGACTGATCTCGCCCGCGCGCTCGTTCATCTTGACCCCTACAACTGGCCGGACGAGGCGAAGCGATTCGAGGATCGGATGCTTCTCGTACTCCTGGATGAGATGAATCTGGCGCGGGTCGAGTACTATTTCTCCGAATTTCTGAGCCGCCTGGAGGGCCGTCCGATGGATGAGAGGGCTGCAGACGAGCGTGAGCGCGCGCCTGCGGAAATCTCGGTCGACGTCAGCCACAAAGGGCAGCCGATGCGGGTTTATGCGGGGCAGAATGTCTTGTTCGCCGGCACGATGAACGAGGATGAGTCGACCCTCGCCCTTTCCGACAAGGTGATGGACCGCGCGAACATCCTCCGTTTTCCCAGGCCTGCGGAACTGCGCGAAGAGCTGCCGGACGCCGATCCTCAAGCCCGGGCGACGGGATACCTGCCAAAATCGCGATGGACGCGGAACTGGATGCGCGAGGCGGATGCGCTCGACGCCTCCGGCCGCGATCGCGCAGGCCGGGTGATTGAGGAGATCAACGGCGTCATGGACGAACTGGGTCGTCCGTTCGGCCACCGCATGAGCCAGGCGATGCTGCACTATGTCGCGAACTATCCGGCGGCGCAGGGCCAGACCAACAACACCGCCCAGGTTGACAACGCGCTGGCCGATCAGCTGGAACAGCGGATCATGCCGAAACTGCGCGGCGTCGACGCCGGGGCAGATCGTGCTGCCTTGCAGAAGCTGGCGGAGATCGCCGGCGATCGTCTGAACGACCAACAGCTTGGAAAGGCGATCGACGAGGCTGTAGACCGCGCCAACCGCTCCATCGGCATCTTCAACTGGCGCGGCCTTCAGCGGACCGGGAACTGATCGAGCGCGATGCCCGACTTCATCGTCACGACGACCCCCTGGGGCCTCATATCGCGCGATCCGACAGAGCGGATCGAGCTGAACGGGGCCGGGGCGAGCGCGATCGTCCCAGGCGACGGTTATCCGCTTCTGTACACCGACGCGCCGCAGACGCCCTGGTTCGAGGATCAGCCAGACTCGCTTGAGCGGCGGTCGAAGCTGCGCTCCCACGACGCCGGTCATGGGTTCTTCGACATGCCCGCGCCGTTGCGGGCGGAGATGGTTCAGCGGCTGCGCAAGCCCGCCTGGCGGGAAAGTGCAACGATCGGCTGGTCGGGCCTGCTCTCCCGACCCTATGGGAAGGATCCAGAGCAGGACGCCGATGATGCCGACGTCCAGCATTTCCAGTTCTTGATGGCGCTAGTGGGACGGATACAGAATTTCGATTCCGCCTTGTCGGAGGGCAAGCGCTTCTTGCCGTGGGAGACGGTCTTCGATCGGTGGCTTGAATCCGAGTCCAACCAGGACCCTACCATGGACGTTGTTGTCCGCCATGCAATGCAGCATCGTGCTCGTTGGGCCGACATCGTCGAGCGACCGCGCCGGATATTGAATCGCACCCGGGAGCTGGTCGGGCTGAACCGGGTGGAAGAGTTAGACACCCAGTGCATGGCCTGGCTTTCTCGGCAACCGGGACGCACGATGCAGGAACGCGCCGGCCCGCGCCAACGCATATTGGCACTCGCTCGCTATGAGAACCTCGATACGTTGGAGAACCGCGTCCTCCGCGATTTGATGGAACGCACCGAGGCGGCCGCGCGGGATTATCTTCGCCAAAACCGCGGCCGGCGGATTGACCGGGACGCGCATGGACGCACCAGCCGCTACCGGATCGTCGAACAATACGCGCGCGAATGTCGACGCTTTGCACGGGAGCTCCAGGCGACGGGCGTCTCACGGCCTGACGGGGTAGTGCAGCCGAACTTCGTGCTGATTCAGGATGACCGCTATCGCCATGTCTGGAGCGCCTGGACGGAGATCGTTCAGCGGGAGCGCGTCTCCGACGATCTCTGGCGTTGGCAGCGCCGTGCCTGGAGCGAGTTCGCGAAGGCCGCCTGTGGCGTCGCGCTTCTGGCCGCGCATGGTGGCGAGATCGAGGTCGCCTCGCCTTTGTTCTTTCGGCCAGAGCATCGACGCGGCGTTTGGTTGGAGCATGACGACCCGCTCATCGTCGTCGCCTTTCGGAAGAAAGGCCTCGTGATTGAAGTGCTCGATGGCTGCTCCACGAATCTGGCCCCGGCCTTGTCCGAGCTAGGGGCGTCCGTCTGGCTGCAGGTCTCTGATCTCAGTGGCCGCCCCGATAAATACGTTGCGGTTTGGACGACCCTGGCGATGGGCGCGCGCCCAGCGCTTCGGCCACTGTTGGAGTCGGCCGACGAGACGGCCCAGTTCTTTCAACGAACCCACCCCCAAGCGCAGCTGCTAGGCGGTATCGTTTTGCAGGCGGAGACCAATCCGACCACGCCGTCAAACCTTGATGCAAGCGGTGCAGTGACCGGGATAAGCTTCGGTCCCTTCGACGGACATTTGAGCGACGGCCTGACCACGCTGAGTGAGGAGATACTCGCTCTGGTGGAGGAAGGGCTATGACGGCGCTGATCGGCCTGGATCTGAACGGCCTGTGGGATTGGGCCGCGATCCATGAGGAGGAAACTGGCGACGAGGCGCTCAAGGACCTGGGCGTGAACGCCGCTTGCGTCCGCCTTGCAAGCAATGAGGAGGCGATGGTCGCAGGGCCTCAGACTGTGCTGGCCCCTCACGGCCGAGGCCAGGGATGGGCCGACTTGGGGCATGAGCGTCTGCGTCTGTCGCATGCAGCCATGCTGAGGGCGATCACCGTCGCCGGCCAGGATGAGCAGGATGCGGAGAAGCTTCTTAAGACGCTCTTCCGGATCCTCGCCGAGCGGGCCCGATCCGCCGTGATCGCCGTACCCGATGACGACAGCGTCGACGAGGCCGCTCGCGAGCGGATGCTGCAGGCGCTGCACCGCGCCCGGGCACCGAGCCCGTCGCTCCTATGGCGGCCGGTGGCGGCGACGCTTGGCTGGGCCGCCTCGGAGACTCCATCGCCAGCGGGTGTTTCAGGCGCGCGCGTAGCAGTCGTCTCCATTCTTCGCGAACGGGTCCACTTCGGTGCGCTCGCGCTTGTCAAAGAGGACGGGCGGTTCGGACCACTGATCGTCCCTGAACGACGGCGGGCCGGGGCGGTCGTGTGGAGTGATTTCGGGGGGCTGACCCTTGCGACATGGGCGGCCCAGAACCTCGCCCGAGAGACCGGGCTCACGCCGGGCGAGATTCTCGCCGGCTCCCGTAGCCCCTGGACACTGTCGGTCGGGCAAACCGCCGCACCCGAATTGTTCCGGATGACCAACAGAAGCTGGATGGATCTCACGCCGCTCAATCCGCCAGCGCGCCTCGCTCCAGAAGGGCCGCCGCCGGAGGAGGTCCGCACACGTGTCGCCGAGGCCGATGTCGTGCTGATTGAAGGAGCCGGTGCGCAAGCGTCTCCAGTGCGCCGCGGCGTTCTCGAGGGTCTCGGCGTCTCGCCGGACGATCCGCGCCTCCGGCTTCTCGACCCGTGGGCCGTCGCCCAGGGATCACTTGAGGCAAACCACCGTCTCCGCCGCGGCGATCCCGCCTACTATGATTTCCTGCCGCAGCTTCAGATCAATGCGCTGGTGCAGGGGAAGGTACGGTTCGTCTCATTGATACCGCCAGACACACGGCTGCGCGGCGGCGCTGTCTACCGCGCGGAGGCGGACGGCGAATTTGCCATCGGCAAGGGCGCCCACCAACTGGAGTTCTATCTGATCAAGGAGGACTTTAACCGGCCCCGGAAGTCGACTGCCGCCTTGCCGGAGATCTCGGACCGTCCGCATCGCATCTCGGTCTCCGTCGATCAATCGCCGGGCCAGGGATTCGCCCGCGTCCGGATAGGCTCCAACAGCTTTGCGCCGCTCGCGGCCCAACCGATTGAGCTCGATTGGACGCAGATGGCGGCAGTCGAGCAGACGCCAGAGGACATCCTCGCCACCTTGCAAAGCGACAAAGGCGGCGCCTATCCAAACGCCCAGATCTATCTGGGCCACGCCGTCTTGTGGCACCCCAACTCCCGTCACGGTGATATCGCCCAGGCCCTGACTGCCTATAGCGAGACTCCCTTGATCGAGGCGGGGGGCGTGACACCGGAGGGCGCAGTGGCGCTCAAGCAGGTCAAAGACATTGCATCAAAGTCGGTGATGCCGTCTTACGAAGGAGTGCGCCTTGGGATCGCAATCGGCGAGACCACGTCCGCCCGATTCCTGAACACGAACGGCGACTTGCCGGAGGCCGCCCCCACTCTCCCCATGCCGGCTGAGGCGGATGGGTTGCTTTCAAAGGCGTTGGAGAAAGCGGCCTTGGACCATGAGCGCCTGCAGAAAGTCGATGACGTGGACGAGCATGTCCGTGCGATCATCGGCTTCGCGACGTGGTGCTATTGGCGGTGTCCGGATCCGATCGTTGAAGAGTTACTGCGCTGGTACGAGGCCGGCGGGGCCGGGAAGGGCGGCGATCTCATCGTCCGGCTCGAAGGGCTGGGCCGCGTCGTTCACTGCAAGGCCGAGGCGCACCGCTTCTATCAGGCGATCGAGCGGCGCCTCGTCACAGGCCAGCCGATCCGGAACGCCGAACTCGCGGCTTTGACGCGCTTGCTGGGCAGCGTCGAGGAGGCCGCCGATTGGCTGAGCGCTGAACAAGCGAACCGCTTCCTTCAAGCCACCCAGGCGCTCATTGAAGAGCAAAATGCAATTGCTAAGGACAAGGCTTATAAGCAGAAATTCAAGTATGCCCTGCTTATGCTGGCATCGCTGCTCCGTCGACGGCGGATGCAGCCTGATTTCCTCGACCCGGACAACAGGGCTGCCCAGAACCTCGAACGTCTGCTCAAGGAGGACGCACAGACTCGGATGGAGCAGTTGATCCCAGACTTCCGCCGTCGTGCCGGCCGCACGAAGGGTCGCAACAGACAGCGCCTCCTCGCATCGGCCAGTCGGCTCGGCAAGGCGAAAGAAATCATCTCCGAACTGATATATTTCCTCCACAAGGAGGGTCGTGATCCGAACATCATTCAAAGAATCGATGAAATGGAGGAGTGACTAATGCGTGGAATTACTCACTAACTGGAAAATAGTCAATTTTCATACGCAGTACTTATGCCTCATATTTAAAAATAAATAACAAAATAAATCATTCAGATAATACTTGATGCTGCAATTTGGGATTTTTACCAAGAATTACTCATATACAAGACGATTTTATCCACCAATGACGAGTCTTATCGCCACTCGTCTACTACCTAATTAGAAATTAGGCGGTCATTTCAAATTGCATTGGACTTCGCCCGCCAGGCAAGCATGCATGCAGTCGGGACGGACAGCGCGGACATGTGCGCAGCCGGTCCCGGCCCGGCCTCCGCATCGCGGTCCGGGCTTCTCTTGGTGACAGCGCCGGCATCGTGCCGGCGCGGAACGAAGCCACGGAGACCGACCATGACCAAGCTCAATGACAGGCATATCGTCATCCTCGCCAATGCGGCAGAACGTGCCGACGGCTGCGTGCTGCCGCTGCCGGAGGACATGCGACTGAAGGGCGGCGCGCTCACCGCCATGCTGCGGGCCCTGGAGCGCCGCGGCCGTGTGGAGCGCTCGGCGGACGATGTATGGACCATCACCGAGGCCGGTCGTGCAGCGGTCGCGGGGACGGTCGCGACTGAGGCCGACGAGAGCGAAGAGGAGCAAGCGGCGCCGCAGTCGGCTGTCGCGGAACCGGACACGGGCGATGGTCACGACGCCCAGAAGCCGCTCTTCCGACCGGGGACCCGGCAGGCGCAGCTTCTCGACCTGCTGCAGCGTGACGAAGGCGCCGACATCGACGAATTGGTGCAGTTCACCGGCTGGCAGCCGCACAGCGTCCGGGCGGTGCTGACGGGATTCCGCAAGCGCGGCATCGACGTGACCCGCACCAAGGAAGGCAACGGCGTCAGTGTCTATCGGGCTACGCTGCCGGCCAGCGCGGACGCGATGGTCGACTGACCGCGCCGCGGCGATGCGAAAGGAGAACACCATCCGCGCAGGCGACGACAGCGATGTCGCCGCCTGCGAGGCGGTCCCAGTGCCGGCCGGTGTCAATGCCCCAGCCGTACCGGCGTCATCACCGGCTGCGGGATTGCCGGAAGGAACCATTGACACCCGTGTCCGGGCCATGGCCCGGGAGGAACTCACCGTGCTCTGGCAGCGCCGCTGGCGGCGACCGCCGCCGAAAGGTCTGAGCCGAAGGTTGCTGGAAGGGAATGCAGCTTGGCTGCTGCAGGCCGAGGCGTCCGGCGGGCTGACAGCCGCTACCCGCCGTCGCCTCGATGCGCTGGCGCGGTCAAGCGGGAGCGGCGCCGACGGCGCGGTGGATGGCTCGGCACCGATCAGGGAAGTCCCGTCTGCCGGCCGTCGCAACCTCCGTCCCGGCAGCCGTCTGATCCGGCAGTGGCATGGCCGCAGCCATGTCGTCGAGGTCACCGATGCCGGGTTCACCTATGAGGGTCGGCACTTTACCTCGCTCACGGCCATCGCCCGGGCGATCACCGGCGCCGGCTGGTCCGGCCCGCGCTTCTTCGGTGTCAACGCATCAGCGGCAGGCGCGGGTCTGAGCAGGCGTGGTCAGAACCGACATCACGACGGTCGGCAGCCCGACAATACTCCAGCGAACGGAGCCAGCCGCAATGGCTGAGCGCAGCCGGCAGGACGGTGGTCAATCAGGTGCAGGCCGAGACAGGGGCCACGGTGCATCGCGAGTTCCTCTCGGCAGTCGATCGGTTCGCTGTGCCATCTACACCCGCAAGTCCAGCGAGGAGGGGCTGGAACAGGCCTTCAACTCGCTGGACGCCCAGCGCGAGGCCTGCGCCGCCTACATCCGGAGCCAGCAGCACGAGGGCTGGATGGAACTGCCGACCCATTACGACGATGGCGGCTTCTCCGGC